>JAFCBY010000064.1 GCA_017610485.1 Candidatus Falkowiibacteriota bacterium | reverse complement strand
CCCTGCACCGATATACTTATGGTACTTGAATTTCTTCTTGTAGCTTAAGACCGCCACGGAAATCATCAGCAGCAGCGCAATTATGGAAGCAACCAAATGAACCCAAAACCAAAGCGTGAAAATAATAACACAGTAAAAGTTTAAATAACTTTTACATAAGAGAATAGTGTATGGGGGCCTACTCAGACATTCAAAAAAGGCGCACTATCCGCATTTTCCAGCAAAAGACAGTGCCATTTTCTCTCCTTAAAAAGTGCGTTAATGCCGCAAGGCTAAGCCCCTCTGCTTGCAACACACAGTCGCTTCGCTTTGTGGCAGTGAACGACCTGAAAGTAGTTGCGGAATTGGACAAGGCAGTATATTTCGGCGGCGTGGTTAAAGAGAAGGGTAGAAAGGAAGGAGAGGAACCAAAGGCCTTTATCGCAATCCTTGTTGACAAGGAAAAGAAGAGCAAGTATACTAGCATTGACGTTGGCATTGCGGCAGAGGCAATTACCCTTGTAGCACTTGAGGCAGGGGTTGCCTGCTGTATGATGGGCGCGATACAAAAAGAGCGCATAAAGGGCATTCTTGGAATCCCAAATGGGTTCGAAGTCCCCTTGGTTGTTGCATTAGGCTACCCTGCAGAAAAGCCTGTTCTGGAAGGGCCAACAAAAGACTTGTTCTACTGGATTGACCTCAAAGGCGAACTTCACGTTCCCAAGCTCTCCCTAGAAGAAGTCCTGCACAGGAACAGATTTAGAGAAGGTGATTGAAAAATGGCAAGGCATCATCGATTTAGGAAAGCCCGGCCTCAAGGGGCTTTTGGACAAGAAGGAAAGAAAAGCAAGCCTGTACCAGTAGAAAAAGAACCTCAAAAACAGGGATCTGTTGTTCTCACCACTGCCGAAAGAAACATACTTAGCCGGCGTTTGTCTAGAGGAGATATAGAATACTTTGAAGAAAAATTCTTCTTAGGTGATCAGCAAGAAATAGAGGCGTTTATACGCACAATAGGGCAAGATCTTAGAAAAACTAGGTTGGGTCGGGGAGTAAGAAACGTTCTCACGGGTTTAAGAATAAAATTGTTAAAATCCCTTCCGCCGGAGAATGTACTTACTAATAGAGAACTTAGAACAATTTTTAATCTTGCAGTTAAAAGAGAGAACGAAAGATGGGGACCAAAAGCAAAACAGCACCTTGCATCTAGGGGATTATACGAGGTTATATCCTACATTAGTAAAGAAACTATTAGAGATTATGCAAGAATAATTGGCCAGGAGCTTAAATATAATAAGAAGTTAAAACCTGAAACAAAAAGGGTGTGCAAAACCATAATAAGAAAACTGGAAAGTAAGTAAAAAAAAGAAGTCAGTACAACACATCAAAAGCCTTTTTGCCCTCGATTCCAAGCAAGAATTCGTAGCGCGCGTCCACGTATTCCTGAATCTGCTTTACTTCCACTTCGCTCAGGTGCTTGAACCTGCCTTGCAGCTTTAGGTACTCCAGGACAGGCGTTGCCTTTTCCCTTTCAACCTTCTGGGTGAATTTTAGAATCCCATTCTCAATCTCGTACATTGGAAAAACCCTGGTCTGAACCGCAAGCTTTGAAAGCGTTATTGCTGAATCGCTCTTGGAGTGCCAGCCCACAGGGCAGACACTGTAAGCGTGGATGAAGGAAGTGTGGTCTGTTGCCAAAGCCTTCTTGACCTTGGCGTGCAAATCATAAATATTCGAAGCCGAGGCAGTTGCAACATAGCGCAGGCCGTGAGATGCAACGATTAAAGGCAGGGGCTTTTTGGGTTCCTGCTTTCCATGAACGGCCTTGCCTGCCGGGCTTGTAGTGGTACTTGCAAGGAAGGGAGTGGCGCCACTGCGTTGCACGCCCGTGTTCATATAAGCTTCATTATCGGTACACACATAGGTAAACTTGTGGCCCCTTTCAATCGCTCCGCTCAGGGCTCCAAAGCCAATGTCAAAGCTTGCTCCGTCTCCCCCAAAGACAAGCAGGTTTGTGCCCTCTCTCCTGCCCTGCATCTTCAAAGCAGCATCAATTCCAGAGGCAATGGCCGAATTGTTTTCAAAGGCCCCGTGAATCCAGGGAATCTTCCAGGCTGTTTGAGGATAGGGAGTTGAGACAACCTCCATGCAGCCTGTTGACATCACGGCAATGCTGTTTGGGCCAGCGGCCTTGACGATGTGTCTTACCATCAAGGCTTCGCCGCAGCCTGCGCACGCCCTGTGGCCGGACGCAAAGTATTCCTCATAGGGCAGGCCCTTAATGTCTCTGCCTTTTCCTTTTGGGGCACTAGCTTTATTCAAAACAACCATTCTCCCTTCTGCTTGCCTGCTTCCAAATCAGCAAACGCCTTTTCAAAATGCTTTATTGTTATGTCCCTGCCGCCAAGCCCTGCGATGTAACTGTTGATTGTGATGTCATTGCAGTAAACCGCGCTCCTTACGTCGGTGAACAGTGGGCCTTCCTGCCCCAAAGAGATATGCCGGTCTATTACCGCTAATGCATTGAGGTTCTTTATTGCGGACTGTAACTCTTTTTTTGGGAAGGGCCTGAGCGAACGCAGCTTTATGAGCCCGGCCTTTTTGCCCTGCTTCCTCAGCTTGTCAACCGCAACCCTTGCCGTGCCACACAAGGTACCCATTCCCATGACAGCGTACTCTGCATCACCCATCTTGTACAAGTCCACCAGGCCAGAGCCATACTTTCTTCCAAACGCTGTTCCAAACTCTTTGTTAGCCTTCTTAATCACATCAATTGAGTTAATCATTGCTTCCTGCTGCTGTTCCTTGAAGTGCATAAAGCTGTTGGGAAACCCAATTGGCCCCATTGTCAGCGGCTTTTTTGGGTCGAGCACATGGCTTGCCCTGAATTTTGGCAGGAAGGAATCAACCTTTTGCTGTGACGGGATGTCAACTGGCTCAAATACGTGCGTCAAAGTGAATCCGTCAAAGCAAACCATTACAGGCAACTGCACTTTTCTGTCCTCGCTAATCTTATACCCTTGAATAACTGAATCCAAAGCCTCCTGGCTGCTTTCAACCCAGAGCTGAATCCAGCCCTGGTCGCGGGCAGAAACAGCGTCACTGTGGTCATTCCAAATGCTTATTGGCGCACTTAAAGCCCTGTTTGCAACGGCCATTACGGTTGGCAAGCGCATTCCACTTGTAATCGGCAGGATCTCAAACATTAACGCAAGGCCTTGGCTGCTTGTAGCAGTAAATGTTCTGGAACCTGCAGCGGCGGCGCCCACCACTGCAGAGGCAGCGCTGTGTTCTGATTCCACATTAATCATTGCTGACTTTAATTCGCCGTCTGCAACAAATTCAGAAATGGTTTCAGGAATATGTGTTGAAGGCGTAATAGGATACATTGGACAAACCTCCACCTTGCATAGCTTTACGGCTTCTGCCACCGCATGAGATGCCTCAACAACTGTTTTTGCCATTTCAATTCACTCCTAAATGAAATTCTCCGGCTCCAAAAGCCTGAGACCAATGTAGCTTAGTATCCGCCCGACAATTACATCCTGCCAGTCTGTTAATTTCTCCCTAGTTGCACTCTCTTCTGAAGGGTTTCGTTTTATGTGGTTCACTACATCCAC
Source organism: Candidatus Falkowiibacteriota bacterium (assembly GCA_017610485.1). Taxonomy (GTDB): domain Archaea; phylum Iainarchaeota; class Iainarchaeia; order Iainarchaeales; genus JAFCCL01. Next base: position 2,892 of record JAFCBY010000064.1, on the reverse strand, counting down.
AATTTCCTTCCTTTGGTCAAGACTTAGATTTCTAAGCTGTCTTCGGACATAACTCTTTGTAGGGGCATGCTTTAGAAAAGGCAACGGCTTTTGGGGTTTGCGTACTAAGGTGACTGCAGGCCCTTGCTTTCTCGTTCTTTTGATTGTCTTCGCCCTCATTTCTTCTCAACCTCTTTCCCAATTGCCTTCACCGGGCATTGTGCCACGCATATCAGGCAGCCCTTGCAGTAGTCATAATCTACAAATACTTTGCCTGTTTTTTCCTCAACCCTTATTGCTGCGTCTGGGCAGACCTGCCAGCATTGGTAGCATTTGATGCACTTCTTTTGGTCGATTATCGGGCGGAAGACACGCCAGTCGCCTGTCTTGTACTTAACGCTGCTGCCCGGTTCTGTTATCACAGCACCAGGGTTTATTTTCAGTTTCTTCTCCTGCATAAAAAATCACTTCGTTGCCTCAAACACTGCCTTGGCGGCCTTCTTGTTGAATTCAGCCACCTTTGCCTTGCCCCTTGCGGTGAACAGTTCCTCTATTGCCTCGTCCAATGCCTTCAGTGGAACGGCCTTGTTCAAAGCGCAGAATGCCCCCAGTGAGGCAATGTTGACAAACGGCTTTCCTATTACCTCCAACGCAATCTTTGTAATGTTTAGGGAATAAATTTTGTAATTTCCCAGTTTCTTTTTTATCTGTTCTTTTGGCTTGTCGGTGTTCACAATTACGATCCCGTTCTTCTGCAGGCCCTTGGTCACATCAACCGCATCCAAAAGGCTGCTGTCAAGCACTATGACATAATCTGGGTCGTAGACCTGCTGCCTTAGGTTTATCGGCTTCTCTGAAATTCTCACATAGCTTTCAACCGGTGCACCCGTCCTCTCAACGCCAAAGTTTGGGAATGCCTGGCTGTACTTGCCTGCCTTGAATGCTGCTATGGCAAGAACTTGCGTGCTTGTTACAGCGCCCTGCCCGCCCCTGCCATGAAACCTTATTTCCTCTAAAACCATTCAACTCACAAACAAATATAAAAGAGGTAATTAATAATGTTATTGGTATGATGCCTCAAATGCATGCTTTTATATCGGGCTATGTTCAAGGCGTTTCCTTTCGCTACTACACCAAAAGGGAGGCGAATTCCCTCAACCTTAAAGGCTTTGTGAGAAACCTGCCAGACGGCCGCGTGGAAGTAGTTGCACAGGGCTCCAAAAGAGATTTGAAAAAGCTGGCTAAATGGCTTCACCAAGGGCCTGACTCAGCCTCAGTAAAAAAGGTTGAAATCGCCTGGGAAAAGCCTGAAAAGGAATTTGACAAATTTGGATTAAAGTTCTAATCATTTCCTTAGCCTGTCACCAGAATGTTGCTTCTTCCAAGGCCAGTCAGGCAGTTCATCAAGCTCTTCGGCATAGAAGTCGGCTATTTTCACGCTTCTCGCATTTACGTAGACGGCTGCAATCTTTACCTCTGCACCCCTTTCCTCAAAAATCTTTTTAGCAACGACAGGTCCTTTTCCAGTAGGCAGGTCATCCTCCAAAAGCAAAACCTTCTTTCCCTTAATATCCCCTTGGATATCATAGGCAATCCTTCTTTCAGCCCCTTCCTTTTCAATGTCAATTGGCCTTACGTCCTTTATGCCAAGGGCCTTTGCAACAATCATTCCTGGAACAAGGCCACCTAGCATGCACGGAACGATAATGTCCGGCTTGAAGGATGAGACCTTTTTGGCGAGGGTGAGGGAATCTAAATGCACCTGCTGCCAGCTTTTTTCAGGCATAAGAAACCCCACCTCAAACAGCCTTCAGTTCCAGGGAAACCTTTTCCTCAAAGGCCTGGCCGTTTATCACGGTCTTAATCGTGATGTTGTATGTGCCAGAGTAAACAATGCCGACAGGATTCGGGCTTACCACAAAAGGGCTCAAGGTCCTGTTTTCCCCCTTCCCTAAAGTTGGAATTTCCCTTTCCTTTGGAAAAATTGTTATAGCATCGCTTGCCTCGGTTTCCACAGTTACAATCACATTTGAAGCAGTTGCGCAGGATACATTGTTTATTGAAACAGTAAGGTATGAATCCATTTCGTTTGCCAAATTCAAGGGATTCGGATCCAGGCTTGCAAGAATTGGCTTTGGCTGCACCATCAAAAAGATTAATACTGCAAACACGAAGAGCACCACTATAGTGCCAAGACTGAGCAAGGGCAGCTTCATTTTGCGCCAGTCAAAGTCAAACTTGAAATTTAAGTTTAAATTCCGCTTTCCGTCGTACAAACCCATAAGAAACCAGCAAATAATACGGAATTGAAATTAATAAAAGTATCTGCACTCAAGGCAAAGTGAATAATCTGTCATCTTCCTTCCCATCCAGAAAACCCGCCCTAACCCCTGCGTCAATCCAGCCATGGGCATAGGAAAAGGCCGCAAGCGCCAGTTCAAGCTCCCTCTTTTCCTTAAAGTGCTTCCCGTCACTCAGATAATTCCGGGCCATTGACAAAAAGTCCTCTGCAATTTTCCTCTCCTTTTCAGCAATGCCTTCCTTAATTGAGACCTTTTGCAAAGCAGCCTCGGTTAGCTGCCTATACCTAACCACCTTTTCCTGCAATTTTTCACTCACTTCCAAACGCCTCCAGTGCCTCTTTCTCCTTCTCTGTTAGGGGAGCGGCAATTACCAAAGACTGGGGAAATAGCGCAAAGCTGCTGCGCAGCATGACATTCAAAGGACCTGTTTTAACTATTTGTTTCTCAGAACCCAGAGCGTAAAGGCCAACAATTGTTGCCTTCTTCAAAACATCCTTTCCCTTCCTTTTCTCAATCTTCCCAAGCAACTGCAAGGCCTCTGCCACAGACATCATCTTCTTTTCCCTTGCTTCAACAGGCACTGCCTTTGATTCTCCCGCCTCAATGTCCA
>JAFCBY010000063.1 GCA_017610485.1 Candidatus Falkowiibacteriota bacterium | reverse complement strand
TTTAAACAAGATTAAGGAAATTGATGTTCTGGAATTTTACCTAAAAAGAAGTCCTGCCAAAAAGAAAAAGCTCAGAGTACACGGAGCCAAAAAAACCCTTTCAAAGCTTTTGAAGGAAAAGGGTTACTGCAATATCTCAAAGGAGATAGGGTACAGGACAGGGAAGGCAATCCACACAGCAGTGGACTTTGATGCCGTCCCACTGGACTTGTTTGAACTGCTTGTGAAAAGGTTCAAGCTAAAAGAGAAGGACTTTGGGAAGCTCGTTATTGGATACAACAAGCAAAAGAGCCAGATGCCTGTGAAAATTCCACTGGGCAGGGAACTCGGAATGATGGTGGGTTACTTCTATGGTGACGGCTGGGCAAGGACAAGCTACAAGAAAGGCCGGGAAAAGTTTGTCTACCAAGTTAGCTTTGTTTCGGCAGAGAAAGAGAACACGAAAAGGCTTTGCCAGCTAACTGAGAAGGTGTTCGGGAGAAAGCCAACAGTGGAGAAGAGAGGAAACTGCTGGATAGTAACGTTGAGTGGGCGCGTCTTCTACGAGTTTTTTACCGAGATATTGAAAACAGGCAAGGGTGCGAAAGGGAAGAAATTGGGAGAGGCTATATTTAATGCACCGAAAGAGTTTGTTGAGGAAATGCTGGCCGGCTACATTTCGTCAGACGGATGTGTGGACAGAAACGCCATAAAAGTGTGTTCTGTAAACAAAACCCTAATCAACCAGATGGGAATAGCCTGCACGCTGCTGGGGATCTATCCGCATTTCTACAAGGAAGAAAAACTCATCAAAACAGGACGAGTATTTGAATTCTATGGAAAGCCGGTCAAATCAAGGCTGTTTGGCTTCAGGCTCTACTCAAGTGACCTTTTGAAATTCGAGGGAAAGCTCTTGGGAAAAAGAAATTCAAAGTTGAATGAGGTTATTGGAAAAAGAAACTTTAAGGGCAAGAGGGCTGAAAAAGTTGGAAATTTTGCATTGAGCACGATAAAAAGCATTGAAAAAATTCCATGCAAAGATAAGTTCGTCTATGATTTGATGGTTAAGGGAAACAAGACATTCATCGCAGGGCATGGCAGCCTGGCAGTGTACGACTGCGACGGGGACCAGGACAGCGTAATGCTCTTGATGGACGCATTGCTAAACTTCTCCCACGCGTATTTGCCTGGTTCAAGGGGGGGCAGGATGGACGCACCACTTGTCTTCACTGTGGCTTTGAAGCCAACCGAGATTGACAACGAATGCTATGACATGGAGATAAGCTGGGATTACCCCCTGGAAATGTACGAGGCCGCACAAAAGATTGTGCCGGCAGACATTGAAGGAATTAAGAAGATTAATGACATTTTGGGAAAAGTGGGCCAGTACTCAGGCTTTGGCTACTCCCATGAGACAACGCAGTTTGACGCAGGGCCAACTGTTTCAATGTATGTGCAGCTCACAACCATGGAAGAAAAGCTGAGGGCCCAGGCAAGGCTTCAGGGCAGGATTGAGGCAGTTGACTCAAAGGACGCCTTGGAGAGGGTTATGGTAACACATTTGCTGCCGGACATAATTGGAAACGCAAGAGCCTTTAGCAGGCAGCATTTCCGCTGCACAAGCTGCAACGCCAAAATCAGGAGGATTCCGCTTGACGGGAAGTGCCCAAAGTGCAAGAAGGAAAAGATTATTTTAACGGTTAACGAGGGCGGCGTCAGAAAATACCTGGACGTTGCAAAAAGGCTTGCGGCAGAGTTTGAGTTGAGCAGCTATTTGAGGCAAAGGCTTGAATTGATAAGCCAGGAAATTGACAGCGTCTTCCACAACGAACAGCCGGAACAAAAAAAGCTGGCGGAATTTGTTTAGGGCAGGCGGCCGATTAAGCCTTAAAAAGGCCTTCCTATCAGGGATATTTCGCCGGAAACAGGATGCGGGGAAGGCAAAGCGATTTAATGCGTGAGCCCGGAAATATGTACCCCTTTTGGGGACGCGAGTTCGAATCTCGCCCTCCGCAATATGAAGATTGAGCCCAGAGTTTCGATTGTTACACTAAACTGGAACGGGCTTGGGGATACGATTGAATGCCTGGAGTCCTTGAGAAGGGTTGATTACGGCAATTTTGAAACGATTGTTGTTGACAACGGGTCAAGGGGAGGGCAGGGAAAAAAGCTGAAGGGACTGTTTCCGGAAATAACGCTGATTCAAAACAAAAAAAACGAGGGCTTTTGCGCCGCCAACAACCAGGGCATGAGGCAGGCAATTGAAGGGCAGGCAGATTACGTCCTCCTGCTAAACAACGACACAGTTGTGAAAAAAGACTTTTTGAAATTCCTGGTAGGCTGCATGGAGAAAGAAGGGAGGGTGTGGGCTTGTTCGCCTTCAATTTTGCATTACAAATCGGCGCTTTTGGGGATAACAGCCATGGTTGACAAGGGAAAGGCACTTTCCAAAAGCTCTTTCAGAAAGCTGGATTTCCTAACAGGGTGCTGCATGCTGATAAGGAAAAAGGCCGTGGAGAAAATTGGATTTTTGGACGAGGACTATTTTGCATACTTTGAAGACCTTGACTACTGCCACAGGATCAAAGAGCAAAACCACGAAATCAAAATTGTAAAAGAAAGCATTGTATGGCACAAGAAATCGGCAAGCCCTGGAAAAGCCGGCAGCGGCGAAGTTTCAAAAAGCCAGGCAGTCCTTCTTTCGAGAAACAGAGTCCTGTTTTTTAAAAAGCACTTAACAGGATTCCAAAAAATGGCCGCTTTTTCAACGGTCTTGGTTGGGTACATTGCATTAATCGCCCTAAACCCAAAAAACATCAAGGTTTTGCCCTGGTACCTGAAGGGGCTAAAGCAGGGCTTTGGCAAAACCACAAAATTTTAGAGCCTCTTTGCAGAGGCAAAGTGCTTCTTGGTTTTTCTCTTTGCGGCATTTAGACGCCCATAAGCTCTTTTTCAAGGACCTTTTGCAGTTTTCTTGCGTCGAAGCCGAGCTTGATTAGAGTGGTTGTGCCTCGGACTCCCTTGCCAGAGGCTGTTGTGACAAGAATTCCGTATGTTTCGAGCTCGTTTACGTATTCCCTGAACCAGCGGGAGGAAACAGACTGCTCTGACATTGACTTTGCAATGCGCTCGTATTCCCTGTAGGCGTCCCCAGAAAAGAAAACCCCTTTCTCCCTTACCCCGTTGAGCTTGTCATAGCCATGGCCCTGGACAGTCATCAGAGAAAGAGCGTAGATGACAATCTGCTGCTGCCTTGGAAGGGTCTCAACCATATTAAGTGTTACTTCTTCCTCAACGCGGGACTTGGCTGTGCTAACATGGTGGTCTGTGACCTCGTTTATGAGGTTTCTGTCCGCCTCCTCGCCAGCGCGAAGCATGAGCATTACCGCCGCCCTTGCGTCCCCGGACTCCTGGGCAGCCAAAGCAGAGGCAAGGTTTATTGCAGAGTCCTTGACAGAGTTTGGCTTGAACGCGAGTTTAACCCTTTCCTCCAAAATTGCCTTGAGCTCCGAGGCATTGTAAGGCGGAAAAACCATTTCCCTTTCAAGCAAGGCACTTTTGGTCCTTGCATCCAGCTTGTCCTTGAAGAACAGGTTGTTGCTGATGCCAATTAAAGCGATTCCGCCCTGTTCAAGCTCGTCGTTGGCCCTGGTTAGAGCGTAAATCAGCTCGTCCAGGTCCTTGACCTTGTCAACCTCGTCAAGGACGAGGATTAACTGCTTGTCCTGCCCCCCTGCATAAGCCAGGAGCTTTTCGTATACAAACGCAGAGCTGTAGCCAATGAAGTCCTCCTGGGGGTAGAATTTGGCAAGTGCCTTGGTTATGGCCTTGTATTTTGTGTTGTGGTTCCTGCAATTAACATAGGCAAAGTCCACTTTGCTGCCGTTGTGAACAATAAATTCCTGCAATTGGACCAAAACATTGTTTACGGTAACAGTTTTGCCTGTTCCAACCTTGCCGTAGATGAACAAATTGTTTGGCTTTGCCCCCTGAAGGGATGTTGAAAGAAGCTGGCTTATTTCGTCAATCTGCCTGTCCCTGAAGGGAAGGCTTTTTGGGGTGTAGTGCGGCGTTATTATGTTCCTGTCGGTAAAAACGCTCGTTTTTTCAAGCTGTTTCTGGAAAATGTTGTCAAACAATTGCTGCTGAATCAAAAGCCCCACCCTTCTTTGCCAAAGTCATAAAAAATTAAAAAAATTGGAAGTGTAACTATTACGTTGAGAAAATTAAAAAGGGTCCCGCCTTGAGAAAGCAAACCATGCCAAGCGGGAGCAATTCACTTTCCTTACCATTCACGAACTTTTTCCCCAAACAGGCTGTTTGAAGAGGATAAAAATTATGTAGGATTGGTTGAGCGAAGCGTTTTAAAACAGATTTGTAGGAAAAGTAAGTATAATTCGGGGGTGTGAACTTTAAATGGCTTTTTTGGAAAAGGTTTTGAAAAAAGAGGAAGGAATTGACATTGAGGACTTCTTAAACAACTTGGACGCAGACGACGAAAGCGTCTACGAGGAAGCAGACGCATTTGTAAAGCCCATGAGCCTTACAACAGAGGCAGACATAGAGCTTGTTTTGAACGAGGCAAAGTCCGGAAACATCGTCTTGCTCAACATAGGGGAGTTGAACAGGAGAAACGCAATAAAGCTCAAGGAGCTCGTGACAAAAATAAAGTCAGGCGTTGACAGCATAAACGGCGACATCGCAAGAATCAGCCAAGACCGCGTCCTTGTAACGCCAAGCAAGGTAAAGATTATTAAGAAGAAAGAGCAGTAGTGAAATTCCTGAAAATTTCCCAAAGGGAAAAAGCTTAAAAAGAAGGAAGGGTTTAGTGATAGCATGCCAAGAACACCAAAGAGCTCAAAAGGCGTTGGCGGATACGGAAAGCGGGGAAAGAAAAGAAAAAAGACGCTATCGGAAAAATCGGCCGCAGAAATGGCAAGAATGATGGCCAAAGTCATAGAAAGCAAGGTCAGAAAAGCCCACCCAACATGGAGCGAAGCACAAATTAAAGCGGAAATCAAACTGAAGAAGGCAGAAAAAAAGGACCTCACACAACCCCGCACTCTATCCACTCCTCAAAGACTAAGACGGCCGTTCCGATTTTAGCAACGATGCACTGGGAATGCTTCGTTCCCAAAATTAGTAACATTTTAAATTTCAAAATTAAGCATCTTTTTATACTAATTCAGCACATAAATTAGGTTACCATGTTTGTTGGAAACCCGGTTTTTCCGATTTCGTTCGAGATTGAAAAGGTTGCAGGCCTTATTGAGGCAACCCTCAAAAAGAAAAACTGGCAAAGCTTTGACAGGGGCGAGGTAAAACTTGTCCTTCAGCCTGTCTACATATTCTACTACGACGCGGTCTTTGAAGAGGGCGGCAAGCCCTCAGGCAAGGGCGAAAGGGGCAGGCTTGCCCTGAACGCTGAAACGGCAGAGCTGAACAAGGGGCTGGCGGAGACAATGCCGCCAGACAACAAGCTGGTCAAAGAACTGCCTGACGATTATCCCCTGATAGTGAGAAAGCCGCTTTTTTCAGCAGCCGAAGCGGAAAAGATTGCATTGTTGAAGACATCTGCCCTGATAGGGGCAGACAGAAACAACGTTGTGCTGACAGGCTTCAAAGTTGTCTACTATCCAATGTGGCTTGCCTTTGTCACAGTCAAGGAAAAAACCTACGAGCTTGAGATAAGCGCTGTAACAGGCGAAATCTTTGGGGAAGAGCAGGTTCCGGAAAGGGAAAAGGGTTTTGTGGAAATAACTAAAGAAACCCTGCACGAGTTGAAAGAGCCGGGCGCCTGGGTAAAGTACAGCAAGGAGATTGCCGACTTGGCAGGCGACAAGATTGAAGGCAAAGGCAGTTCCGAAAAAGGCCCTGGGGTTCTTGGCGAGATTCAGTCCACAGGCCTGCCAAGCTTTTTGCACGAGCCATGGCTTTTGCCAAGCATTGTGCTGGTGGTCATTCTAATCATGCTGGTTTTTTTCTGGCCGTGACAGTGTTTTATTTGCGACAAGCCTGTTTATTCCCCTTGCCAAAAGCTCCTTTTCATCAGGAATACCCTCGTTCTCAAAGAAGACTGCGTTGCCTGTTAGCAGAAGGGACTTTGGAAAGCAGGGATTGGTTAATTTGAATTGGAACTGGCTGCATTCCTGATTGCATGGCAGGATGCCAACCTCTTTTGAGGCAGAGATCTTTCCGGCGTTTGCCAGAAGGCACATTCTGGTGGCCGCAACAAAGACAAGGGGTGTGTAAAGCGATGCAGCGAAGCCAGTTCCCCCCAAATCTGTTCCAATACCCTGGAGCAGGTTGTCAAGCTCAACGCGTTTGACTCCGAGGGAGGAAAGGATTTTCAGGAACTGTGGGGAGGAAGCCTGGCTTTGGGACAAGTACTCAAGCAATTCATTTGAATGTTTAAAGGACGGGATTCTCGGGTCGCGGGCCTGTTTGTTCAAGAGCCGGCCTGCAACAAGTTGAATGTCGTGCTGCTTTGCAAGCCTTAGGGCACCAAAATCGTTTGCAATCAGCTCGTCTTCCCCAGAGAGAATGGGAAGAAGATGTTTGAGCTTGGCTATTCCTGCATCTGTGCAGAATGGAGTAACAAGGGAGAATGCAAGATTGTTCTGGGCACAAAATGATTTTGCCTGTTTGAGCTCATCAGGCATTGGCATTAAGCGCTCGCAGGTCTCGCTGCCAAAGTAGACCCTTGAAAATCCAGGGGCTAAACTGCCCAGCTGCGAAATGCTTTGGATGTGGATTGCTTTCTCCATTTAGGCCAGCCCCTCGCCCGGATAGTAGCATTTTGAAGAAGAGCAAGTTTGGTAAAAGGACTTGAAGAAGAGCCTGTGCATTTCCTGGACAAACTCCTTTTGGGGTAGGGAGAGAATGGAGAGTGCCTGCTTCAGCATTTTCACGTCGGCCAGTTTCTTCTCCGTTGAATTACCTCTACCTGCAATCTTCAGGGAGTGGATGCCTGCCTTTTGGAAGGAGGGAAGGGCGCATAGGCCGCAGGCGTCCGGCAGGGTGTTTTGCCAGAGACAAGCTTTTGATTTTGCCGAAAGCTGTTTTTGTTTTGGCTGTGATGAGATTGTTTCCACTTCAAAGGGCATTCTGCAAGCAAGCTCTTGAGCGGAAACGAAGTTTGGGTCTTTGCCAACGTGCTGGAATGTGCAGAGCCCGTCAATGAACGGACACAAAGCGTTTAAGGCAAAGGCCTCAAGCTCGAGGTTTAGAGCTTTGGCAGAGGGGGCAAGGCCTGCTATCTCCTCCACAGTAAGGTGCCTTGGCAGCACAATCCTTTGGAGGCCCTGCTCTTTGAAAAAGGCAAGCGATTCAGAATTGAAGGCAGGATTGGCTGTGCTTAGGGCAATGTCAATCCCTATGTTCTGCTCTTTAAGCAGGGAGATTAAGGAGATGTCTGAAACTATTACCTTTGAGATGCCTGCATCAATTGCCTGCGAGATTTGTTTTAGGGTGAGAGGCATCTGCTTCTCAGAGTAGAAGTGTGCGTTGAAGGCACAGAAGACAGGCTTTTTCAAGGAAGAGGCAATCTTTGTGGCTTCTGCGAGCTGGTCAAAGGAGGAAAAGTTTGCAACCCTGTCATGCCTGAGGTTGGATGATGCAATGAAAGAAAAGCGCTTTTCCCATTCCACTGTTACAATGCCACAGTAAAACTCGTCTGCCCCTGCCACTGCAAGGGGTTTGACTTCCGCTGTTTTGGATAGGGGTGAGAGAATTTTCATTGGCATGCTATATAAGAAAAGCCCTAAAAGTGCTTATAATGTTTTTTGCGCTAGGTTTTATGAGAATGGAAAAAAAGGAATTGGAACTGCTACATAATGCCGGCGTTGGAAAGGGCCTTGACCACCAGTTTGTGTACAGGTATCCGGATTCAAAGGACATGCCTGTAATGCAGGCTGATGAATTCCAGGAAGACTTGAGCGGGGGAAAGAGAAAGGCCGTTGAGCTCGCTTTTTATGTGCACATCCCTTTTTGCACAAGCATTTGTGGCTATTGCCACTACTTCAAGCAGCTGGTTCCGGGAAAGGCGAATGTTGAGCGCTATGGAGCAGCCCTGAGGAAGGAGGCTGCCTCCTACAAGAAACTTGTCGGAGGCGAGGTTGAGGCAAACAGCCTGCTTTTTGGGGGAGGAACACCAACAGCGCTTGAGGCAGAATCCTTAAATGAGTTGGCCGGCTTTTTAAGGGAATTTTTTGGAATTGGGAAGGGAATTGAGGCAAGCCTTGAGTCAAGCCCTGAAACCCTTTCCTTGGAGAAGCTGTCCTTGTTGAGGCAAAACTTTAACAGGTTCAGTTTGGGGGTTCAGGATTTTGACGACAATGTTTTGAAAAGGTGCAACAGGAACCATTCAAGAGAGCAGGCCCTGAAGGCAGTTGAGGATGCGAGAAAAGCAGGCTTTGAGAACATTAACGTAGATTTGATTTATGGGCTTCCTGGGCAAGGCATTGATGGCTGGAAAAGGACTTTGGATTTGGTTGAAGAGCTTGACTTAGAATCGGTTACCGCCTCTGACCTGAGAGTGCAGAAGGGCACGGCTTTTTTCGAAATGGATAGGGCAGAGTTTTCCTCTGAAGAAGAGTTGATTGAAATGCACTCAACCTTTGTTGAGAAAATGTCTGGCCTGGGCTATGGGCAGGCTTTCCCCTACCAATTTGTGAAGAGGGGCAGGGAGATGCATTTTTTGATGAACCAGTGGCACAACAAAGAGTTTTTGGGCTTGGGCGCGAGCAGCTGCTCCTATCTCGGGGGCTGGGACTGGAACAACCTTTTTCCAACAGAGGCCTATGAAAGTGCTGTGGAGGAACAGGGGGTTGCCTGTGCTGTCGGCAAAAAGCTTTCCATGGAAGAAAAGATGGTCAGGCATGCAAGGCTTGGCCTAAAGGACT
>JAFCBY010000062.1 GCA_017610485.1 Candidatus Falkowiibacteriota bacterium | reverse complement strand
AACAATGTTGTACACCGGGGCAAGTTGGCCGTCAAGGCCCATGACATCCCTTTCAATTATGTGCTGGCTGCCTGCCTGCCCGTCAAAGCGCATGTACCTGATTATTATGTCGTGTGCGGCCCCTATGTGGGACAGTGCCTCAATCCCTGTTCCAAGTCCGCCAGGCTGCAGAACCGTTATGCCTGGGTCAGGGGCGGTCTTTCCGTCAATGGTTATGTAGGAATAGGGCATGTTCAGGCTCCTTTCCAGGGTAATCGTGCCCCCAATGGCGAACACAATCAGCCTGCAGCCCTGTGAGACCGCGTCCCTCAAAGTGCCCTGGCTTCCGTCATCCTCCAAACTATCCACGTGGTATGTTTCATAGGGGGTTGGGCAGTCCTCTGCCCCTTTTGTAACATTCCCAAATCCCTCATAGTTTGCGTCCGGAACCTCTGGGCAGGGCTCTCCAGACTTCCAGCTGGCAATCTGCCCGATTAGGTCTGGCATTGTAATGCTGCCCTGCTCCCACTCCCCAATGAAAACCAAGAGTGCGTCGGTGTCAACGCATGACTCTCCTTGGAACAGCAGGACATCGGAAGCCGCAGCATTGCCACAGGCAATCGTTATTGCAAACAGCGCAAGCAATACACAAACCAGCTTTTTCATTCAATTCTAATAAGGCCTTGAGATTAGGTAGGGCATGTTTATGCTGCCTTGTTCCCAGTTGGAAATGTAGTTCAGAAGCGCGTCTGTGTCAACGCAGGCACTGCCCTCAAACTCGTAAGCCCCAATGTCCCACTCCGCACTGCCGCTTGAGTCTCCATCCTGGGGCCTTGTTATTCCCTCAAAGTCCTTTCTTATGCTTATGCCGTACAATTCCTCAAACCGGTTGTACACATATTCTACCTCTGAAGAATATGTTCCGGCGTCAATTGCAGGGCTACCCTCCACCAGATGAAAATCGCCGCTGTCTGCATCAAGAAATAATGGATCTTCTTCAACGCAGTCAACGCACACTGCACTGGTTACTGTAACCTGTTGGCCGTCTTGCCACAGCAAGTTGTTTCTTACGTCGGCACCGTCGTCTATGTGGTATGAAGTCACGTTGGAGATTATGTTGTTGGCAATCACTGCATTCCTTTCACTAATTCCCCTGTCAACACTGTATATCATATTGTTGATGACATATCCTGCGTGGTCCCCTCCAATCCCCCTTGTACTGTTTCCGGAAAGGTTGTAGATTTTGTTTCCAACAATGTAGGCTGGAAAGGGGGTCCCCCAGGTTTCAATGCCTAACACGCTGTTGGAAATGTCGTTGTATATAACCCATATTTCTTCCATGTCCCCCTCATCATTCAAGCGAATGGCGTCACCGTTCGAGGTTGGTGAAACAGCAAAGCCCCTCAATTTGTTTTCTGAAATTATAACATGCTTTCCAATCTTAACGTCAATTGCGTTTTCCACTGTGTCGTGAATGTCATTCCTCGCTATGTAAACATATTCTGGTTCGCCGTCACTCCAATAACAGCAGGCCTGCAGACCGTCATTCACATTGTACATGTGGTTGTCAATAACCCAAATTCGTGCTGTATTGCCGTCTGCCTCTTCCCACAGTTCAACCCCATGGTATGTGGGGGAATCATGAAGCTCGTTGTTGTAAACCACTATATTCCTTGCCGTGTTTATCCAAACACCGTATCCATTCTGAACCTCAGAATGCCTGAAGGACATAAAATCCTGGCTGCCTGTGCGGTGAAAGACTACCCAGCCGCCGTTGTCAAAATTAAGGTGCTCTATAATTAGGTAGGTTCCAACAAATCTTATTCGGCGGTGGACAACGCCCATCTCAGCCTGGCTAAGGCCCCTTAAATATACTGGCTTTTCCACAGTGCCGTTGGCAGTCAATATAATCCTATCACCTGTGTAGGGTCCTCCGTGGACCTCAACAACGCTTCCCTCTGGCAAATTCAGCGGAATGTTGCACCTTGGGTTTGCGGAGTTTCCATTTGTTCCGTTGTCACATCCTCCTGGCGCAGTGTTGTCAACGTAGTGCGTGTAGTAGCCGCCTGCCGTGTTCGGAGAGTAATTCAAGTCAGCGTTTCTGGCCACAGGGTCATTGTATATTAGATAACTTTCCTCAAGTCCAAACTCTGGAACAGGCACTCCAATTGGTGGAACCCACTCGCATTGGCTTGAGTCATTGCATTCAAATCCCGGGCCTCTTGGTTCGCACTCCTCGTTTGCGGTGCATGCTTGGGCGAATGCAGGCAATGCCAGCGCAATTGCAAAGAGCAGTATTAGGAACAGCCTTTTTCGCATTTTGACCTAATGCTTATTGGAGAAAGAGGTATATAACGCTTTTCTTAAGGCAATTAATCGTTTTCCTGTGGCATATAGAATTTATCTATTGCCGCCCTTTTCCCAAGGCTTTTTTTTCACCCAGGAAAAAAAGGCTTCTTGAACCAGTCAATTGTCTGTTTTAAGCCATCTTCCCATTTGACCTTTGGCTGCCAGCCAATCTCCTTCTTTGCAAGGGAAATGTCCGGCATTCTCCTGGTTGGGTCGTCTTTGGGCAGTGGCTTGAAATCTATTTTGCTCTTGCTTTCCACAAGCTCTATGACCTTTTCCGCAAGCTCGAGAATGGTTATCTCAACCGGGTTTCCCACATTCACCGGCAGGCCGTAGCCAGAGTTCATAAGCTTGATTTGGCCGTCAACCTGGTCTGAGACAAAGCAAAAGCTTCTTGTTTGCTTGCCTTTCCCGTAAACCGTCAGGGGCTTTCCCTCAAGCGCCTGCGAAACAAAGTTTGGAATGGCCCTTCCGTCGTCCTTTCTCATCCTCGGCCCAAAGGTGTTGAAAATTCTAACAATCCTGGTCTCAAGTTCTTTTTCCCTTGCGTAGGCCATTACCAAAGCTTCGGAGAACCTCTTTCCCTCGTCGTAGCAGCTTCTCTCCCCAATCGAGTTCACGTTGCCCCAATAGGTTTCCTTCTGGGGATGTTCAAGCGGCTCGCCGTAGACCTCGCTTGTTGAGGACTCGAGAAAGCGGGCCTTGTTCAAAGAGGCTAGGTCAAGCATGTTTCTTGTCCCAACGGAGTTGACGGCAAGAATTTCCAGGGGAATTTTTGCAAAGTCTACTGGGGAGGCAGGGCTTGCCATATTGTAAACTTGTTCAACCTTTTCGTCCAGTGAAAATGGCTTGGTAATATCCTGCTCAACCAGGGAGAATTTTTCGTCCTGCAGCAGGTGCTGCACGTTTTCCTTTCTCCCGGTCACGAAATTGTCAATGCAAATTACCCTGTTTCCTTCCTTCAAGAGCCTTTCGCACAGGTGGCTTCCAATAAAGCCTGCTCCACCGCTTACAACAATCATACTATTCATTAGGGCACAAACTCTTTTCTTGCTTTCTCTAGGGCGGAATGCCAGCCAATGTCGAACCATTTCTCTTCGTAGACAAAGCCGTGGGGGTTGCTGTTTTCAATCAGCCAAATCATGAAATAGCCCATTTTGTCCGGGTCGTTGCCCTCTTCAACAAAGCGCTTGAACCTTGGAAGGAAGTAAATGCCAAGCGAAATAAATGTGGTTTTCGGGTTCGGGCTCTTCTCCAAGAACTCAGTAATGCGGTTGTTTTCGTCCACTGTGGCACTGCCCTGCTGCTTTGCTGTTTCAATGCTTTTGCTGTCCCAAAATGCGTTGACAACCACGTTCTTTTCCCTGAAAAAATTGTAGGCCGGCTTTAGGGAGAAATTGAAGATGTTGTCGCCTGCCACAACAAGGAGGTCGGAATCTATCTTCTCCTGCTCTATTGTGAATAGAATGTCTCCAACTTGGCCCTTTCTGTCATCGTTGCTTGTCGTGCCATCATTCAGCACATTTATGGGAACAGGGCATGAAAAATCCTGAGCCCATTCCTTGAAATTGTTGAAGTATTTGTCGTTGCTTACAATGGAAATCTTTTCAACGTCGGGCAATTCGCATATCCTGTTGACAATGTGCTCCAGAATCGGCTTGCCCTTCACGTCAAGCAGTGCCTTTGGCTTGTCCTTTGTTAAAGGGTAGAGCCTTGTTGCATAGCCAGCCGCTGGAATTATCACCTGCATTTCAAAGAACCTTCGTGTGCCAAAGCAATTAATAAGTTAACCCGAAATGCGGGCCTTGCCTACAGCCTGCCAATGCTTTCATACTTGAAGCCCTTTTTTCTCATTTCCTTGGGCTCAAACATGTTCCTTCCGTCAAAGACAAACGGCTGCTTCATTCCTGCCTTGACCTTGTCCAGGTCAATCTTTGCAAAGTCAGGCCACTCAGTCAGGAAAAGCAGGGCGTCAACGTCCTTTGCAGCCTCGTACATGTCAGCACAATACTCGATTTTGTCTCCGAAGACAGCCTTTGCCCTGCTCATTGCCTCTGGGTCAAACGCCTTTACCTCGGCCCCCTCTTCCAGCAAGCCGTTTATGATGTCAATGCTTGGCGCAAACCGCATGTCGTCCGTATTTGGCTTGAAGGCCAGGCCCAAAACCCCGATGGTCTTTCCCTTGAGGTTCCACAGCGCGTCCTCAACCTTTTTGACAAAGGCTTCCTTCTGCGCCCTGTTGACTGCCTGCACTTCCTTCAAGAGCCCGAAGTCGTAACCGTTTTTCTCGGATATCCTGATAAAGGCCTCAACGTCCTTTGGGAAGCAAAAGCCCCCGTAGCCAATTCCCGCATTCAAAAAGGCTCGTCCAATTCTCTTATCGAGGCCCATTCCCTCGGCAACCTTTTCAACGTCTGCGCCTGTTTTCTCACAGACAGTTGCAACCGCATTGATAAAGCTGATCTTCGTAGCCAAAAAGCTGTTTGAAGCGTGCTTTATCAATTCCGCGCTCTTAATATCGGTAAACAAAATGTTTGCGTTAAGCGGCTTGTACAATTCGTCCAATGCATCCTTTGCAATTTGATCCTCTACGCCTACAACAAGCCTGTTCGGCTTCAAAAAGTCTTCCACTGCACTGCCTTCCCTCAAAAACTCTGGGTTGCTTACAACCATATGCTTGATGCACTTTCCCCCGTCCCCCAATTCGTTGCAGTCAAGGACCTGAATTATCCTCTCACAGGTTTGGACCGGGACAGTGCTCTTCTCAACCACAATCTTTGGCTCTTTTGAAACAGAGGCTATGCCGCGGGCAACGTTCTCAATATAAGTCATGTCGGCGTCCCCTTTTGCCTTCGGCGGCGTTCCCACTGCAATGAAGATAATCTTGCTCTTTACTACCGCGTTGTCAAAGTCGGTTGTAAAGGACAGCCTTCCGCCTTCAACATTTTTTTTAATGAGCTCCGGCAGCCCTGGCTCGTAAATCGGGCATTTGCCCTCATTAAGTATCTTGATTTTTTCCTCGTCAATGTCAACGCAGATTACGTCGTTTCCCATATCTGCAAAGCAGGTTCCTGCAACCAATCCAACATATCCTGTTCCAATTACCGCAACATTCATTTCAAAATCGCCTACAAAATGCAAAAAAGGTCTGTTTCAACAGCAGCCCCAATTGTTTTATCACCTAAAGAGACAGAATCTGGAACTGTTAAAAAGGCTAATCATTTGAGGAATGCACTAAACTTTTTCCGCTCACGCGCAAAAAGTTTGCAAAAATTTGTGGCAATAGATTCGGCATTCATGCCGCAAGCTTTGCCCCCAAAATAAGGCTTTCCGGCCCTAAAAATGGTCCTCAAACTCTTCCAGGAGCTTTTTCTCTGTGAGAAGCTGCTTTTTGGAGACATTTGTGCCGTGCTCGAAGATTACAGGAATTCTCTTAAAGCGCTCGATTTTTTTGAATGGCTCCAACTGCCTTGGCTTGGTTATTGCCGCGTGCTCGTCCTTCTGCTGTGTTTTGGAGCGGGCCCTGCTCCAGTGCATGTGAACCTGGAAAATCTTCTTGTTGAAGTTTGAGATGAAGTCTCCTGCAAGGCCCTCGAACAGGGCATGCCCATAATCCAAAAGCATTCCCATTTCCGGAAACATTGCAAACACCTTTTCGAAGTCCTGCACGGAGAAGACAAGGGGCTTGGCCTCGCTTCCATGGATGTTCTCAAGTGCAAACTTTGTGTTTGACTCCTTTGCGCAGGAGTTTGCGTAAGCGCACCATTTCGTGAAATTGGCCCAGCTTTTCCTGACAGGCAGTGGCTTGCCCGGCAGGATGCAGTCAAAGCCCCTGACATTGTCAAAGCTAAATCCCATCTCGTTCAAAAAGCCAGGGTGCACACTAACAACCTCTGCCTCAACAATTTCCGCCGCCTTGAACAGGCTGTCCGTTATTGAAACATTTTGCTTGGTTAGGCCAAGCGCGGGGTTGAACCAAAGCCTTTCCTTCAGGGGTGGGAACAGGGCATGCACTGTGAAATTCTTGCCGGGAAAGTCGTGCTTGATTCTCCTCACCGTCTTCCACGCCTCCTTTTCAAAGGAGTGCCCGGCGCCCAATTCCACTGTGTCAAAGCCAAGGCCAAAGGCGCTTTTCACCGAATCGTAAATGCCCTTTCCCTGAAAGGCAAAGTAACTCGAGCTTAAACCAATCATTTCGAACGCAATAATTAAAGCAAAAAAGAATAAAAACCCGAGTCGAAGAACAGTTTTGGTGCCCTAGGGTGTCATTAGCTCATTTTTTTCTTCTTATTCGTTTGGCATCCTTTCTTTGTTCGGCAATCTTTTTTTGCAGTGGTGTTTTTTTTCCTTTGAAGTGGTTTATTGCTAGTCCTGCTGCTACTACTATGCCTATTCCGCCAAGTATTGTTATTGGTGTTGTTAGGTCTGTGATTGGTGGTATTGTGGGGTTTGTTGTTGGCAGTGGCTTTTCTTTGCAGTTGCCTGACTCGCATTCTCCGTTTTGCCCACATCTTGTTCCGTTTGTTTGGTTTGAGTAGTTGCATTTTCCTGTTGTTGGGTTGCATCTTGCGTTTTTGCATTCTTTTTGTGGGCATTCTATACCCTGGCACAGTACAACTTCTTGGAAGCCTGCTGCTACTGGTGCCGGCCAGTTTTCTGTTTCCATAACCCTGTTGCTTATGGTGTAGGTTAGTATTGCTGTCCCGTTTGGTTCCAGCCTTTCTATTATGAATTCAAGTATCTGGTTTTCTTTCAAAACAGTAAATGTTTGTGGGCTGGTTATTTCTGCCAGGTTTGCTTTGTCTTCTTTTGTGGCGCTTAGTTGGCTTTCTACTGTTCCTTTTGGTATGTTTTCTATGATTCTGATGTTTGTTATGGTTTTTTTGTTTAAGCTTGTTGCTGTTATGGTTACTATGGTTTTGTAGGTTGCTATTCCTGTGAGTGTGCTTTCCTTTTCCACCCTAATCGTTCGTTGGATGTTGAGTTTGGTGTTTGCTTTCAGTGCTTGTTTTATTTGTGTTGGGCTTAGGCCTGCATCTTCTAGGATTTCCTTTATTTGTTCTGGTGTTGCTGGCGTGCTTGTGCCGGTTGGTGTTGTTCCTAGGCTTGTTGTGCCTGTTATTCCGCCTGGTCCCTCTGTTGTTGTGGTTGTGGTTGCTGCTGCGTTTATGGTTACTGCCACGCTTGCTTCTGTTGAGTTGTTGTCTGCGTTGTCTGTTGCTTTTAGGTGATATGTGTGTGCTGCTATGGCTTGGTTGCTGAAGGTGTAGGTTAGGTTTGTTCCGTTGTCTGTCCAGTTTCCTGTGTCGGCTTTGACCCAGTATTTGTTTACGTCACTGTTTGTGTCTGTTCCAGTGTATGTCAAAGTCACGTTTGTTGCTGTTTGGCTGCTTGGGTTTGTTGGGTCTGTGATGCTTACTGTTGGCCCTGTTTTGTCCAAAGCCAAATAAATGAGTTTGGCTGTTTCGTTGTTGTCTGAGGTGTTGTCGTCTGACCAGTAGAAGATTTCGTGGTTTGCGTCTGTTGTTATCACTAAGCCGATGTTTAAGTCAAATCCCCATCCTATTTGGTTGTTTACGTCGTCTAGTGAGTAGTATAGGTTTCCGCATCCTGTTGTTGCGTCACTGCAGCTGAATTGTATGTTTGCGTCTGTGTTTTGCCATCCTGTGTTTTGGTCTGCTGTTACGTTTTCTCTTGTGGTTGGTGCGGCTTTGTCTATTGACAAGTAAATCAGTTTGACTGTTCCGTTGTTGTCTCCTTGTCCTGTTGTGTTGTCGTCTGACCAGTAGAATATGGCGTAGTTTGCGTCGGATAGTCCTGTTGTGCTTATGCCGTAGTTTGTGTCTAGTCCCCAGCCTATTTGGTAGTTTGTGTCGTTTATTGAGTAGTAGAGGTTTCTGCAGCCTGCGTTTTTGTCTCCGCCTGTGCTGTCCCAGCATGAAATTTGTGCGTTTTGGTCTGTGTTGTCCCAGCCTGTGTTGAAGTCGTTGTCTACTGTTGTTGGGGCTGTTTTGTCTATTGCTAAGTAAATAAGTTTGGCTGTAGCGTTATTGTCTTTTGTGTCACTGCTCCAGTAGAATATTTCGTGGTTTGAGTCCCAGTCTATTGGAAGGCCTATGTTTGTGTCTGTTCCCCATCCTATTTGGCTGTTCACGTCATCTAAAGAGTAGTATAGGTTGCCGCATGAGCTTGTTGTGTCTGTGCAACTAAACTGTATGTTTGCGTCTGCTTTTTGCCATGTTCCGTTGAAGTCGTTGTCTGTTGTTGTTGGGCCTGTGTTGTCTAGGGCGAATGTGTAGGTTGTTAGGTTGTAGTCTGTGTTTCCTGTTTCGTCGGTGACTGTTATTCCTATGTAGTAGTTGTTGTCTGCTATTGCTGTTGTGTTCCAGTCCCAGTTGCATTGTCCTTTGTCGTGTGTGTTGAAGTCCATTTTGGTGCAGATGTCTGTTAGTTTTAGGTCGCTTTGTATTTTTGTGCTGCCTTCGTATCCTCTTGTTGTTGAGTAGAAGAGTTCTGCCACCATGCCGTTGTTTCCGTCCCAGTCGAATATGTTGAAGTCTATTGTGATGTTTGCGTCTGCGTTGTATGAGAAGATTGGGAGTCCTTCTTGTGCGTCGTATCCGTCTATTGCGCCGACGTTTGTGTCCGGAACCCTGTTGTATTCTAAGGCAACATCGTTCAGGTAGCAGTATCCAATTGGGTAATTCGCATCCGAATGCTCGAATTCCGCCCTGTACTGCACGTACTTCATTGGGCTTCCCTTAATGTAGAGGCCGAGTACTTCTCCTTGGCTCAGTGCGCGGTTGTAGATTTTGACGTTGTCGATCCTTCCGGCGAATGCTCTGCCTCCACCTTGTCTGTCTCCGATTGTGATTGGAATGTTTCCTGTTCCGAGACCTGTTACTGCTGCGTCAACTGAGGTTTGCACTCCGTTTTGGTAGAGACTTGCGTCATTGGATTTCCAGGTAGCTACAATATGTACCCATGTATTTATTGTGTCTGTATTTCCTGTCAGGGAAACATCTCCTCCTGTAAAGTTTAGCACTCCAGAACTGTTGTAGTTTAGTGAGAATTCTGTTGTTCCTCCAGCTCTTCTTGTTATGACGATTGGGAAGCCACCTCCGTTTGGTGGATTGTAGTTAGTTGAGTAAGCCCAAGCAGATATTGACCCCTCTGGGGCAATATCGTCCATCCATTGGGCATCGATTATTTCTATGTAGTCATCTATTCCGTCAAATCGTCCTGCTCGGCTGTTGTCTTTTCCAACAACATTTATGTCCATTCCACCTATTAGCTGTCCGTTTTGCAGGTTCCAGGAAGCGTCCAGTACTCCGCTTCCGTCAGCGTTCGTATCATTGAAGTTTATATCAAGCATTAATCCAACATTCGCATCCAAACTTTGGTACCGGTTTCCCACGTCGAATTCTGCCCAGTTTCCGTCGTTTAGGCCTTGGCAGCTTGGGTCGTCGCACACCCTTACCGAAACGTTTAGGTCGTTTAGGCCTGCTGCGTAGAGTGTGCGGATTTCGTCAGTTGTCAAAGCACGGCTGTAGATTCTGACTTCATCGATTAGGCCGTTGAAATAGTAGTCATACCTGTCGTCGTTTCCGATTTTTAATGATTCTTCGCCAAACCCATCATCTAGGATTCCTTCGGCTTCTTTTATGCCGTTGATGTAGATATCAGCTGTGTTGGTGTCTGAACTAAAGGTATGGGCAAGG
>JAFCBY010000061.1 GCA_017610485.1 Candidatus Falkowiibacteriota bacterium | reverse complement strand
TATTCCTGTTAAACCGGCGCCGTTTCCGAAGAAGTAGTTTGCGTAGATTAGGTTTAGGTTTACGTCTCCGAATGCTTTGATTCCTTGTGTGTTTAGGTTTAGGTCTTTTGTTGCTCCGATGTATGGCGCGAATTCTGCGTTGATGTCTGTTTTCTGGTAGTAGAATCTGTTCAGGTCAAATACTGATTCATATAGCTTGTTGAAGTCAGAGAAGTTTTGGAATGCGTTTAGGTCAATTGACATTGTTTTCTTTGAAACAAATGCCGATCCAATTGATGTAAACCTGATTAGTGGTGTCTGCTCTTCGCCTTCCACAACTATGCCGAGCCATAGGTTACTATTGAAGTCAAGGGTGTTTATTTCTGTTTGCGTGTTTCCATCTCCAATAACCGCATTGAAGACTCCGTCGCTTATATTCAGAGTTCTGGTTTCGCTCCACAAGAGGTTTTTGCTGCTTTCATTGCTGTCGTACAGAATGAATTCAAAGTCGTAGTTGCCATTTAGGGCTGTGCCGCTTGAGTTTCTCAGCATGCCTTGCACTGTGAACAGTTCCGGAATTGCTGCTGCAATTGGCATTATCAGTATAAGGCTTATTGCAATTGCAAGAATTGCCTTGTTTTTGCCGAAAAAGGCTGTTTTTTCCGCTTTTTTGCCTTTTTTACCAAATTCTCTACTTCTACATAACACTGCTTTATTATTATTGAATTTTGGGAACAGTTTGTTTTCTAATTTGGCTGATTCACCCTTTTTATCTTGCTTGGCCATCACCGCGTTGCTTGTTCTTTTCTTCAATAGCGTGATTTTGCCTAATTCTTCTAGGGCAGTGTTATGTTTAGCCATTTGCCTTTTTCACCTCCTGTTTTTCTAATTTGAATGGTGTTTCATTCAAATAAGTGTAATTTGGCAATTTTTCTTGCCTGGAATCAGGGCTTTTTTGCCTTTTTCCTGCAGTTGCCCTGGTCTCAACTGTTTTTTTCAGCTTTTTCATTTGATTATCTCCAATGCTCCTCCGCTAAACGAAATGTTTGCGTAGGCTGCTTTTTCGATTATTATTTTGTGGCCTGATGGAATGACAAGGGTTCCGCCTATGGCGATGTTTAGGGAGCCGCTTGAAATATGCAGGTCGCCTCCTGTCAAATTGCATTCAGTGTTTAAGGTGCAAATACTTCCATCATCAATTTCCCAGTTTCCTGATGAAGGGCAGGAACAGGTGTCTGCTGGCGAAGCTCCTGGGTTGACGTGGAATGAGTAGTCTGATGCTTCAAAGTCCTCGTTTCCAGAGCCGTCCCTTGTATTAATCAACGCGAAGTAGTTATCGTCCGCTATGTTTTGAATGTCCCAGTCCCAGGAGCACTTTCTGTGGTTGCGAACGCTTAGATTGTAGCCCAGGGAGATTTCATTTGCTGTCAACGCCCTGTTGTAGATGCGGGTTTCTTCCATTTTGCCTGATACCAGCTCTCCGATTTTTAGGTTGCTGGCGTTGGTGGTTATTGCTGAGGCTAGGGCTGCAGAATTTTTGTCAGTTCCATCTATATAGAGCCTTACATTTGACCCGTCGTAGGTTAGGGCTATGTGGTGCCATGCTTTGGTTATTTGGGAGGAAACCTGTTCTGTGCCGTTAATATAGCCCCTGACTATCAAATCGTCATCAATCTCAATTTGATAAGCATCCCGTCCCTTGCCAAGGACTACTCTGCCGGTCACAGGGGTTTCTTCCTCCCCATAAGCCAATAAAGTATTATTTCCAGAATTGTAGGAGGCTTTCATCCAAGCGGCGGAACGAGCAATGGCTGAAATACGAACTTCATCTATACTCATATTGGCATACTTTATAAGTGTAGCATCTGGCTGACTAGTAATACATCCTATGTATGCATCTCTTTGCGAAGTCTCTGATAAACTATAAGCAGCACCAACAGCTATAGTGGCATCTTGAACAGCATTTAGATAGGTAAAAATATTAGCCCCATTTCTTAAACCTACTGCGTAAACCCAAGTGGCGGTGCAAAAATCGGCAGTACCTTCCGCTTGGTATTTACCATCATTATCATCCACAGTTAGAGTAAGCCGCTGAACAGCACCTGTTTTTTCTCCTAGAGCAATAGCATATCTTATTCCTCCGGCATTATCACCACCTTTGGCATAAACTGTTTCTTGCGTAGCATTTTCATTAGCATGATTAATCCAACTCTCAACAGTCCAATCACCAGTTCCAAAATCAAGTTCAGCAGGATTACCTAAATCAATTCTATCAGTATTGGCAGCAGTAAAAGCTTGACCATGCCCAACTGCACCTGTTGTTTGATTTGGGGTTTTAGTAGTATCACCTTCACCCCCAGCTGTAGCACCACCTGTCCCGTCATTCTCATTAGAGGTAGAATCTTTAAATTCGCCAGTTGTTCCATTACCAGATTCTGCTAAATGCCAAACTCCTACAAAATCCGCATCCCAAACATTTGTCGGGTCGGCTCCATCAGCGGTATCAGCAGTTTGGTAATAAATGTAGATATTGGTGTCTGCGGTTCCTGAAACTGAAGGGACCTTGACCCAATATTCAGCCAAACTATTTCCAGAATCGTGCCTTTCCCTTTCATATTTTAAGAGCGTTTCCCCGTCTGAACTTGTGAATCTTATATCAAAACCATCGGCATTAGATTTTGAAAAATCAAAATTGGTTGAAGTTAACTTTAGTAAAACCGGAAAATCGGTTAAACTGTCGTCAACCTTGGTTTGGTCTATCGTTATTTTTTTGCGGTATGCCCAGTCAAACAGCCAGTTTGACGGGTCATAAAGCCAAGTAATCAAAGTGACGGCTTCGGCTATATTTAGGCTGTTTGAATGTGCCACTTCAATGTAATCGTCCACCCCGTCAAAGAACCCAGCATTAGTGTCCCATTTTCCTTCAGCATTGTTGTCTGCTCCGCCGATATATTGGCCGTGGTTCTCGCTTCCGGAGTAGTCGAATGCCCTGCTTGTGTTAAAATCATCCTCTTGTGCGTCATACTTCCAGTAGCTCACCAGGTTTGCATCCGAATTAGGCTGGTTGTTCCAGTCTCCTACAAAGTTTGTTTGGCACAAGTTTCCATCAATCAAGAGGTCGGTTACTATGCTTGTTCCGCTTCCTTGCGTGTTTGCCGTGGAATAATTGATGTCTGCGTAGTGTGTTCCATAGTTTGTGCCTGTCGCAAAATTGAAGTCAAAAGTCAAATTGCCGTCGTTGGCGTATGAGAATGTTGGCAGGCCTGCTGCGTCCTCGTAGCCGTTTATGTGGGTTACGTTTACGTCCATGTTGGCTGGCAGTTCTGCTTCAGGGTTTACCTTGAAACTTCTTGCGCCTGACATTGTGTTTGAGTCTGTTCCGTCGTTTATTTCTGTGGTTATCCAGTAGTTGTTGTCTGCTATATCCATAATGTTCCAGTCCCATGTGCATACCATTCCTGTTTTTGAGTTTGTATCGCAGTTTCCGTGCATGGCTTCTGTTGAAAGGTTTATGTCGCCTATTATTTTGTTTGTTTTTCCGCCTGTACTTGTATCGTACCACATGTTGAAATTCAAGTCATCGCTATCAGCATCAGATGTTCTGAATATGATTGTCAGATTTTTATCTACCGCATATGAAAAGGACGGCAGCGTTGCGTTGAAGTCCCAGATGCTAACCTTCCAAATGTTGCAGTCTGGTGGTATGTTTGGTTCTTTTACGGTATAAGTTGTTGTTTTTTCGTCTGAATATATTTCTTTAGTGTATACTCTGCAATATACTGTTCTTTCTCCGATTTCTACCGGAACATTGTAAGTGCAAGTCATACTGGCATAGGGTGGAGAATATTTTGTGTTGGCTTGTGAACAAAGTGTGTTTGCGCTTGTTGGTGTGCCTGTTTCATTGCAATAATAATACAAGTCAAATGAATCTGTATCTCCTTGCCCTGCAGGAGTTATTGTTATTTCACTTCCTCCTGCTATTGGGTCTGGTGCGTCAGAAATACTGGTTAATGTTGGTGGTGTTTGGCGTGGTCCATAGGTTCCCAAAATGCCAAGAGCATCTCCAGTAAATAGGTTTCCATCGTTAACAACCATGCTGAACAAGATACCACTACTTTTGTCTCCTAGAGAAGACCAAACTCTTGAAGTGGAATTGTATGTTCCCAAAACACCATCACCATCTCCAGTAAATAGGTTTCCATCATAAGTAGCCATGCTGTATAGGGCACCGCCTTTGTCTCCTAGAGAAGACCAAACATTTGAAGTGGAATTGTATGTTCCCAAAACACCATCACCATCTCCAGTAAATAGGTTTCCATCATAAGCAGCCATGCTGTATAGGGCACCGCCTTTGTCTCCTAGAGAAGACCAAACATTTGAAGTGGAATTGTATGTTCCCAAAACACCATCATTGTCTCCAGTAAATAGGTTTCCATCATAAACAGCCAGGCTCCTCAGAGTAGTACCTTTGTCTCCTAGAGAAGACCAAATTCTTGAAGTGGAATTGTATGTTCCCAACTCACCAATCCCATCTCCAGTAAATAGGTTTCCATCATAAACAGCCATACTGTCTGGGGTATAGGATGTATATAGTAAAGGAGACCAAACATTTGAAGTGGAATTGTATGTTCCCAAAATCTTAGCAGTATCTCCAGTAAATAGGTTTCCATCATAAGCAGCCATGCTGTATATGGCACCGTCTTCGTCTCTTAGATAAGACCAAACATTTGAAGTGGAATTGTATGTTCCCAAAACACCAATCCCATCTCCAGTAAATAGGTTTCCATCATAAGTAGCCATGCTGTATAGGGCACCGCCTTTGTCTCCTAAAGAAGACCAACTTCCAGCTGGGTCAACAATGTAGTCGAATTCTATTGGGTTTAGGAGCACTTTGAGGTCGAAGGTTGAGTGGCTTTCTTCTGGGGCAAGGCCTGTTAGAATTGTTTTGAACCAGTTTTCTGTGGAAATGCCTTGGATGCTTGCTATCAAGGTTTGGCTGTCTTTTGGGTAGATTTCAATGTCTGCTTCCCCTCCAAGGCTTCTTGCATAAATGGTTATGTCGTTGTTTCTGGAGAGTGGCCTTTCAAAGGTTACTCTTACGTATTCTCCTGGTAAAATGGTTTCGCTCCAAAGGTCGTCTTTGTCCTTCACTTCTTGGTAAACGTCTGAAATGAATTCCTTGTTTGAGTCAAGGTGTTCCGCCTTTGTTATTACTATTAGGGCGCCGGCGTATGCTGAGAAGCCTGTCACATTGAATGTAATCGTGTCAGCTGTTTCCTGGAATGCTATGCTTGTCTCTTCCCATCCTTGGCAGTTGAATGCCTCGAAGTCAAAGCTGCTGCACCTCACTATTGTGTTAACAGGTCCTGTCTTTGGCAGGGTTATGGTTGCTTCCTCAAAGTAAAGCTGCTGTTTCACTGCGACAACTGGGGTGTTTATCTTTCCCATTCTTGGCTCTTTGCCAGAGTAGCTGTCTATTTTTGTGTCTATTTTTTCAGTCGCGGATTTTAGGCTTTTTATCTCCATTTTTGGAGCAGGCTTTTCTTCTTCTGTTGCCGGGGAAGTTATTTTTATATCAAAGGCCCCGTCCAAAGTCTTTGATACTTCAAAGTGCCCCTTTGCCCCTGCCTGGTTCTTTATCTCCACTGCTGGCTTAAAATCTTGCCCCCTGTCTTCAATCTGGCTTTCTTCTGTTGCTTGCGTTGAAAGATTGCTGCATTCCGCCTGGCATGTTCCGTCATTGTTGCATATATCTGTTGTCTTTGGATCATGGTCGTCGCATTGCGAATCAGAACTGCATTCTACTTGGCATCCAAGCTCTGCGTGAATGTATGCGCAGCCGCTGTCACACTGCCCGTCGTTGTTGCAGATATCCGTTGTGTCGGGGTTTTGGTCGTCGCAGGCCGCATCGCTTTCGCAGCCGATTATGCAGCCGTTGTTGTTTGCGTACACGAACAGAAAGGCTGTGCTGAGCACCACTGCAAGCAGGATGAACAGCATGCTTGTTTTTGTGCTGTGCCTGCCTTGTTTTGGCAGCAGCCTGAATAGCAGGTTGCCTTTTTTAGCAGGATTTTTTTCCAAAGTTTTTTTATCTTGTTCTTGCGATAACACTTGTTGCACCTCCAAATTCTATTCTTATGCATTTTATTCTTGGAATTAACACTGGTGTGTCTTTCTTGTCTTCAAGGATTTTGATGACGGACTCGTCAAAGTCCAGGAATTTTCCTGTTTTGAATGAAACAGAGTTGAATGTGTCGTTGTAGAAAACAGAAATAGCCTTGCCTATGCTCTCGCTGAGCAGTTTGTCCCTCTTAACCTTCATCATCAACTCCCAACCAATGAGGAAAACATAATTAAGAGGGTTTATGTAATATTTAATGCTTTCTGGAAGCATGTTTAATTTTTAGTCAAGCTTGTTTTGCCTGCAATCAAGTCAAGTACAAAAAGTAAGGAAATTTTCCTTTTCTTTTTTTTAACGAAGCCTATAATTTGCCGTTTTTTTTCCGGGCTTATAATTTGCTGTCTTTTTTTCTAAATTCAAATTCAATTCTTGCCTTTTCAGA
>JAFCBY010000060.1 GCA_017610485.1 Candidatus Falkowiibacteriota bacterium | reverse complement strand
GCTCGGGGCTCTGGAAGCCTGCTTTCCACGGCCTCAATCCACTGGATGAATTTTTCCTGCTCTTCACCCTCAAACTTGGCTGCCTGGTGCGCGACGTTGCTTGCAATGTAGCGGTCGCAGACCACAACCCGGCCCTCCTGCAATTGCTGCTTGAGAAAGGGTATTGCATCATACCTGTCCAGGGAATAGAGAAGGGATGCGAATTCAGGGTTTACCTCTTCAAGGGAGCCAAATTCCCCCGAAAGGTATTTTGTCACAAGCTTTCCGAAAAAAGTTTCATAGCGGGGAAAAGAGACAAGGACTGCGGGCTTTCCGGCTTTCTTCAGCCTTTCAAGAAGCAGTTTTGCCTGAGTGTGCTTGCCGCTTGAGTCACACCCTTCAATCGCTATTAATTTTCCCCGCATGCAAAAAACTAGCTGTAACAAAGTTATTTAAATGGTAATTGGGATAAAATTCCTCCAGAGCAAGTGAATTGCTTGCGTCCGTAGTGTAATGGTGAGCATCACAGCCTTCCAAGCTGTTAGTCCGGGTTCGAGTCCCGGCGGGCGCATATTTTTCCTTTTATTTTCACACAATTTCTTTTAAAAAAAAGGATTAAATAGAACAAAACTCTTGTATAATATAAATGAAAATTGGTTCTAAGGCGCAATCCAGCCTGGAATACCTAATGACCTATGGCTGGGCGCTGATACTAGTAGCAGCACTTGTAAGCGTGCTTGTCTTCATCATAAGCAGCCCTGCTTCTGGAACAACATTTTCCTCCAGCCAGCCAACAAAGTTTTTGCTAAAAGCAAGCTCTGTTTCTGGCTCAATCGCGGAAATCAAGCTGCAGAACATCACAGGCGGAAACGCAAGGATAACAGGCCTTGTAGAGGAAGGATACTCAGGCTGCACAATAGACGGATTGCTACCACCCCTTGAAGTGCCAGCAGGCGGCCAGATAACTCTCGAGTGCACGGCACCGGCAAACCCCTCGGGAACAATTACGCTGCAATACACAGACTTCGCCGGCCTCCAAAGAAGCGTAGGCATCACAGCAACCGGCACGGCAAGTGGAACAGGAACCTCCTGCGGTGACGCAAGCTGCAGTATAGGAGAGCAATGCGCGGCAGACTGCAGTACAGAAACTTATTGCAACGACGGAGCAGACAACGACCAGGACAGCCAAATAGACTGCGACGATTCAGACTGCACGACAGACCCGGCATGCGCAACAGAATGCACCGACGGCCAAATCCAAAACTGCCCAATGCAAACAGGCATCTGCCTAGGAGTACAAGAAACATGCACAGGAGGAGCCTGGCCAGGCTGCAATGCAACAACATACACAAGCCACAACACAAACTATGAGGCAACAGAAACAACCTGCAACGACTTATTAGACAATGACTGCGACGCAAACACAGACTGCGCAGACGCAGAATGCGCAGGGCAAACAGGGCCAGGCGGAGAAAATTGTGAGCCGACAGGGGAAACAACCTGCAACGACGGCTTTGACAACGACAATGATGGAGACACAGACTGCGACGATTCAGACTGCACGGCAGACCCGGCATGCGCTGCCTGCACAAGTGGCGGCGCAGGCACAGCACTGAGCCCATACAGAATCACAGATGCATCCGAACTGCAGGCAGTGGAAAACAATTTAAGCGCCTGGTACGAGCTATGCCAAAACATTGACGCCAGCGAAACAAGCACATGGAATGCGGAGCAAGGCTTTGTGCCAATAAGCAATTTCCAGGGCAGTTTTGACGGAAATGGATACGCGATAAGTGGATTGAGTATAAACAGACCCTCTTCCCAGAATGTTGGCCTGTTCGGGCAGACTTCAGGCGCCAATATCAATAACCTTGGATTGCTGAACGTTGACATAACCGGCCAGGACATTGTAGGCGGGCTTGTGGGAGCCAACAGCGGCTCCATATCAAACAGCTATGTGACAGGCCAAGTCAGTGCCGTAGGTGCCAACGTATACACCGGGGGCTTTGTTGGATATAATGACGCATCCATTTCTGGCTCTTACTCCGAGACAACTGTGAATGGTGGAACTTCTGATGACGTGGGCGGCTTTGTTGGGCAGAGCCGCTATGGTGCAAACATATCAAATTGTTACGCAACAGGCAGTGTTACAGGCGGTAATTGGAATACGGGCGGCTTTGTGGGAAAGACCTATGAAACAGTTTCAGATAGTTACGCTACGGGAACCGTTAATAGTTCTGCTTTTTATGTAGGCGGGTTTGCGGGTCAGGGGCGTGCAGGAACTATTTCCAAGTCTTACTCTACAGGCACCGTGATTGCAGGCGTAGCAACATCGCAAGCAGGAGGATTTGCAGGGAACAACGACGCAGCCACTATCACAGATTCCTACTCAAACAGTGATGTAACAGGCGGAGCCACCCCGGACGTTGGCGGTTTTGCAGGAGTGAATGAATACGGGACCGTTGACAAGTCGTTCTCCACAGGCAATGTCACAGGTACTGGAACAAATGTTGGTGGTTTCCTCGGAAGAAATGTAAGCGTCTGCACAAGCAATTTCTGGGACACGCAGACATCAGGGCAGGCCACTAGTGCCTGCGGAACAGGCAAGACAACCGACGAAATGAGGCAGCAGGCAACGTTCACCGGATGGGACTTTGGAACAATCTGGAGAATAAACGAGGGAAGCAGCTACCCCTATTTTAGGTAGGGCAGGAACCAAAAGGAATAACTAATTGAACGCACCTTATTTTTGCATGGCTTCGAAGAATTACAGGAAGGGAATTGCGCTTGAGAGAATTTACAGGCTTTTTGAGGTAGCGGAAGCCGAGTTTGGAGAGCATCCTGAAAGGAGCAAGCGCTGTGTTGAGCTTGCGAGGAAGGTAAGCACTAGGAACAAGGCGCCGATTCCCGTCGGGCTGAAGAAAAGGTTCTGCAGGAAGTGCGGCAGCTTTTTGAAGAAGGGCAAGAACGCCGAATGGAGGGATTTGGACGAGCTTGTTGGGATAAAGTGCTTGGAATGCGGATTCTCCTTCAAGAAGGGGAAAGTTGAGAAAATGGGCTCTGGAGGCAAAAATTAGGACCAAAAAGTAGCTTTTTAAAGCTTTCAGGGGGAGAGTTTTTTATCGAATAGCTTTTTTTCACTCCCCGAGGGGTTGAGTGGGAAAATGCTCCGAAAGGAGTTTTGAGGTGAATTTGTTTGACTGTGTTTGATGTGCCGGCAGCGGCATTGATTAAGGCGATTGCAGCCGATTTGAGAAAGCAGGGAATTGAGCAGCCTGAGTGGACTGCCTTTGTGAAGACAGGACAGCACAGGGAGCGTGCTCCGGACAGCCCTGACTGGTTCTTTGAAAGGCTTGCAAGCGTTTTGTACAGGATTTACAAGCAGGGCCCACTGGGCACTGAATCGCTTAGAACCTATTATGGGGGCAAGAAGAGGCGCGGAGTTAGAAGGCCTGTGTTTAGGAAGGCCTCAGGCAAGATTATCAGGGTTTGCCTGCAGCAGCTTGAAAAGCAGGGTCTGATAAAGAAAAGCAAGAAGGGCCGTGTTATAACAGGCAAGGGCCAGGCTTATTTAAACAGACAGGCCAAGCAGGCAGGGGCTTTTTCCAAGCAGCTTGGAAAGGAAAAGGCGGCCCGCAAGGAAGAAAAGCCCGAGGAAAAAACTGCCGAGGAAAAAAATGTTGAGGCTGCCCTGAAAAAGCAGGAGAAGGAAGTTAAGGACAAGGAAAGGGCCAAGGAAGACGAGAAGAAAAAGGACAAGAAGAAAGAGGACAAGAAAAGGGAAGAAAAGGCCGAAAATTAGTTGAAGGGCGCCCTATAGAGGAAGCTTGAAATGGATTATGAGGAAATGAAGAAGAGGAAAATGGAGGAACTGCAGAGAAGGCAAATGGAGGAAGAGGCAAGTGCAAAGATTTCTTCCATGCTGAGAGCGCTTTTGACCGAGGATGCAAGAACAAGGCTGAACAATGTGAAGCTTGTGAACAACGAGCTTTACTTAAAAGCTGTTCAGGCAATCTTGTACCTTCAAAGGGCAGGGCAGCTGCAGGGAAAGGTTGGAGATGAAGAAGTTAAGGCCCTCCTGGAAAAAATGAATGTGAAGAGGGAAATTATCATCAAAAGGAAATGATTTTTTATGGCACGCAACAAGGACGAGGAATTCAAGCAGTTTTTGATTAGCACAAGGAAGAAAATCAGGCCAGGCCTTACAAATGCGCCTGTCTGGGTTTTGCAGAAGGCCGGGAAAAGGATTTGGAACCCCAAAAGCAAGCGAACCTGGAAGGACGCGGATTTGGGCAAGCTTTACAGGAAAAGAAAGCACAGGGAAAAGGCAGCAACCAGAAGAAAGAAAGAGTAATTAGGCAACGATGAAATTTTTAGGGTAATGGATTATGGCAAAAGAAAAAAAGAAGGACGAGAAAAAGCTGGAAAGGGAATTTACCGTGGGGCTGCAGGCCTTGCTCGGCTGCCCTCGACCCAAACGGGCAAACAAGGCAATTTACCTGCTCAAAAGATTTGCATACAAGCACTTTAGGGCCAAAGCAGAAGACGTTTTGATTAGCAACAAGGTAAACGAGTTCCTCTGGCAAAGGGGCAGGGAAAAGGTCCCAAAAAAAATCTCCATAAGAGCAGTGGTTGTTGACAACAAGGTGAACATTTTCCTCAAGGGAGAAAAGGTAAAAGCCAAGAAGAAAGAAAAGACTGAAAAGAAGAAGGACGAGAAGAAAGAGAAAAAGTTGACAGAGGAAGAAAAGGCTGCAGCAGCGGAAAAGGAAAAGAAAAAGGACGAGAAAAAGCTTGCCGAAAGGTCGGCAGAAAAGGCTGCTTTGAAGAGGGGCAAGGAATGAAAATAGAGCTCGGCACTGTAAGGGAAAGCCCGTATGTCGGAATCTTTTGCCTGGCAACCGAAAAAAGAGTCTTTGTTCCAAATGCACTCTCAAAAAAAGAGGAAAAAAAGCTCTCAGAGCTCTTTGGCGTCGAACTAGTAAAGGCAAGCATTGCAAACAGCTCGCTTTTGGGCGTGCTTGCAGCGGCAAACAGCAAGGGCCTGATAGTCGGAAGCATTGTTGAAGAGCGGGAAAAAAAAGAGCTGGAGCAGGCAGGAATAAAGGTTAGCCGGCTTGAAGGCATAACAGCTGTTGGAAACCTTCTTGCAGCAAACGACAGCAAGGGAATTTACTCAGGAATTTTTTCAGAAAAACAGGTTAAAACAATTGAAAAGAATTTAGGCGTTGAATTGATGAAGGCAACAATTGCAGGATCCGACGTTGTGGGCGCGAGCATTGTTGCAACAAACAAGGGATTTTTGCTGAACAAAATGGCTGAGGAAAAGGAAGCTAAGGCGATCGAAAGCCACTTCGGCATTCAGGGAGCGAAGGCAACAGCCAACACAGGAGACTGCTTTGTGGGAAACAGTATTGTTGCAAACAGCGAGGCCGCCCTGGCAGGAAACGCCACAACAGGGTTTGAGCTCGCAAGAATTGATGAGGGTTTGAGGGGGTAGAAGGAAATGGCTGAAGAAAAAACGTTTTTGGTTGAAGGCGAAATTGTTGAAAAACGAGGCAAAAAGCCATTCTCAAAAGAGATTAAGGCAAAAACAGCCGGCTTTGCAACAGAAAAGGCCCTCTGCCTTTTTGGAAGCAAAAACAAGCTTAAAAGAAACCGAATTTTGGTGAAGGAAACAAAAGAGGTGCGTCAAAATGAAGGAAAAGAAAAATGATATCAAGGTTTCGGCAAAGCACTTGCTCGACACCTACAACGTTGACCAAAAAAAGCTGTCCGAACTCCGAAGAAGGGAGCAGGAAATCAGGCAAATTTTGACAGAGATGACAATTGCGGTTGAATCCCTGAAGGGAATCAAGGAAGCCAGCAACGAGCAAAATATTCTGGTTGGCTTGGGAGCCGGAGTCTACGCCGAGGCAAAGATCGCAAACGTGAAAACCGTGAAAAACAGCCTTGCAGGCAACGTCCTGGTTGAAGGCGAAATCGAAAATGTTTTGGCAAAGCTTGAGGAAGACATTAAAAATACGAAAAACGACATAACTGCTGTAAGAAACGAAGCACACATTGTTACAAAAAACCTCCAAAACGTCGCCTCAATACTGCAAGAGGGACAAAAGGCGGTCTCACAGCAAACCCAAAACGAGACACCAAGCGTGAGCTAAATTGTTTGACCTGCTAAAGAAAAAAATAGGCAAGTTCACCGAAAAGGTGAAAAACAGGCTCGAGTCAGAGCCTCAAGCAGCTGTTTCTGAGGAACAACCAAAAATTGAAGAGCCGGTTCCACCTGTTGAGGAAAAGCCTGTTGAAGAAAAGCCCTCTGTTGAAGAAAAAACTGAAAAGCCGGAGGATGCAATTGCTGAAGAAAAGCCTCAGGCTGTTGAAGAGCCCGAGATTAAGAAAGAGGAAAAATTAGAAGAGGCAGTGATTGAAGAAAAGCCGGAGGAGCCTGAAATCGAGGAAGAGCCAGAGGAAGTTCCGGAAGAAAAGGAACCTGTCCCCGAACCGGAAGAGATTGCCCCAAAGCCGGAGGAAACCGCGGTTGAAGAAGAAATTGCCCCCGAGCAGGAGGAAATTGCGGTTGAAGAAGAAATTGTTGCAGTTCCAGAGGAAGAAAAACGG
>JAFCBY010000059.1 GCA_017610485.1 Candidatus Falkowiibacteriota bacterium | reverse complement strand
TGTTCACAACCAAGTCCTTCAAACTGTTTGCAAGCCTCCTGTACAGGTACCCTGAAACCTTTGTTGAAACACCAGTGTCTACCTCCCCCTGCCTTCCCCCCATCCTGTGGTAGCAGTACTCCTTTACATCCATTCCGTCCATAAAGCTGGACCTTATGAAGCCACCGGCCAAAACGCCAACGTCATCCTTCTCGTTCAAGGTAATCAACCTGTTTGTAAAGCCCCTCTTTGGCCTTCCCTCTCTGACATTTGCCTGGCCCCAAAAGCCTGCAATGTTCATGAGGTTAATGCTGCTTCCCCTGCTTCCTGACACAATCATAATCATTGTGTTGAGCTTTGGCTCCTCTTTCATTATGGGTTCGAGCTTTTCCTTCATTATAACCTTTTTAATTTTCTCCTTTGTCTCACCAGCAAGCCTCATCATGCTAATCTCAAAGCTTTCCTCAGAACTCTTTCCAGGCAGGTGCTGCAGCGTGCCTCTCTTGAACTTGTCGTTCAGGGATTTTCCCTGGACAAGCATTTCTTCAATGGCTTTCTCCTTTGCCCTTACAACGGAATCGCTTATCTCATACTCGTCAATTCCGGCTGTAAGGCCGCGCTTGGTCAAAAGGTCGGCAACAACCCTGTTAACCCTGTAGTAAAAATCTTCTATAACCGTGCTTGGATAGTTCCTTGCAAGCGCATCAATAAGCTTTCCGCTTACCTCGCCCAAACACTCCTTGTCAACAACACCGCACAAGAGCTTCCCGTTCTTTATCTTCAAATACCCATCATACTCACATTTCTCCTTTGTGCAGGTCTTGCATGGCATGGTTTTCTGAATAATCTTGCACATGTTGGTTTTAAACTCTAGGTTCATGTCCTTTGGAATCATTTGTGAAAACACAAGCTTTCCGCTGTAATTCTTTCCGCGGTCGGGTTTTGGAAGGCTTGTCAGCCCCATCTCAAAGAAGCACTGCATTGCCTCCTCCCTGCTGAACTCGGTTGCATTCATGGTCAGGACAAAGGCCCCGCTTACGCCGTCCTCATCCAGGATAATGACCGGCGCGCCAAACCTTGGGCTTATCACCTGGTCTCTTGCAAACATCAGCTCTTTTGCTTCGCCCTTGCCTTCCTCTGTCTGCGGCACGTGAACATTCATTTCATCCCCGTCAAAGTCTGCATTGTAGGGCTTGCACACAATTGGATTTATCCTGAAGGTTTTGCCTGGCATAACCCTGACGGTGTGCGCAAGCATGCTAAGCCTGTGCAGGCTAGGCTGCCTGTTAAACAAAACAAGGTCGTTGTCCTGCAGTTTCCTCTCAATTCTAAATCCAACGTCAAGCTCTTCAACAAGCTCTTCCCTGTTGCCTTCCTCAACCCTTTTCTTGGTTTCGTCCGGTCTAATGACATAAATTGCTTTGTCAGTGTCCTTAATCAAGCTTTTTAGCGCCTTTTTGTTCCACTCAGTAACCCTTTCGGGAATAGTGAGCTCATCAGCAATTACTTTTGGGATGCCAACCTCACTAATCTTAATGAATGGGTCTGGTGTAACAGTGGTCCTGGCTGCAAAGTTAACCCTCTTCCCAGTCAAATTGTGCCTAAACCTGCCTTTCTTTCCCTTAAGCCTCTGCACAATGGTCCTCAAGGCGCGGCCGCTCCTGTGTTTGGCCGGTGGAACTCCCGCTGTATTGTTGTCAAAGTAGGTTGTGGTATGATACTGCAGCAAATCCCAAAGATCCTCTATAATCAGCTGTGGAGCCCCTGCATCAATATTGTCCTTTAGTCTCAGGTTAATTCTAATGATGTCAACCAGCTTGTGGGTTAGGTCGTCCTCGCTCTTTATTCCCGACTCCAAGGTAATGCTTGGCCTGATTGTAATTGGGGGAACTGGCAAAACCTTTATAACAAACCATTCTGGCTTCACAAGCTCTTCGTCATACCCAAACAGCTCAAGGTCCTTTGCCGGAATCTTCTCAATCCATTCTCTTATCTCTGTGGGGTAGATTCTTTCCTTGTTGTAGTAAAAGTTGGTTGGTTTGTCAAGCAAAACCTTTCCCTTGTCGACATTGCAGTGCGGGCACTTCTTCACAAGCCTAGCCTTTGCCACAAGCTTCTTGGTTACCACCTCAACACTGTCTGACTTAAGGCTTTTTCTAAACTTTTCAAGCTTATCATCCGGCAACGCCAGCCTTCCGCACTCTTTGCAGGTTGCATGCATCAATAGTTCCAGGCGCTTGCTAAACTCGCTGTGGACAACTGGCCTAATCAGCTCAAGGCTGCCAAAGTGGCCCGGGCACCTTTTCATTCTTTGGCCGCAGGTCTTGCATCTAAGGCCGGGATTTATGACTCCCAAATGCGGGTCCATGAGCCCTGATTCCATCGGATAGCCGTCCTTGTCATAAGTATCCGGAGTCTTAACCTCGAGAGCGCTCATCTTCCTAACCATTGCAGGGCTAAGCACCTTGAACTCCACCGCCGTAATTTTCTTAACCAACATTTTGGATCACGCCTTGTCTCCTATTACGATCTTCGGGAAAATGCCCAAAGCCTTTAGCTCATCAAGCATTAGTTTGAAGCCATAGCTCATCTCAACAGGGTAAACCCTGCTGCTGTCGCACAGAGGACAATACTTTCTGTTCCTTATTTGGTCGTGTACGCCAATCACGCCGCACTTTTCGCAAACAAGCTCAACTGCCCTGTCACTGTCCTCAATAAACTTTTCCTGCAAAAGCATTGCTGCCCCGTGCCCTACCAAGGTTTCCCCTTCCATTTCACCGAACCTTAGGCCGCCTTCCTTTTCCTTTCCCTCTGTTGGCTGCCTTGTAAGAATCTGAACAGGGCCTCTTGCACGAGCCTGCATCTTGTGAGCAACCATGTGAAACAGCCGCCTGTAGGCAATAACTCCTATAAAAACCTCTCCTGTAATTCTCTCGCCTGTTACTCCATCGTAAAACGTTTCCTTGCCGTCGTGCCTCAAGCCCTTTTCTTTAAGCATATGCATCAATTCCTCTTTTCCAAGGCTGCTGAAGGGGGTCCCGTCAATTTCGTCTCCCTTCAGGCTGCTTACCTTGCCTCCAAGCATCTCAAGCAAGTGCCCCATAGTCATTCTGCTTGGAATACTGTGCGGGTTAATTATCAAATCTGGCTTTACGCCGTCCGCTGTGAAAGGCAGGTCTGCCTCCGGAATAATTGCGCCAACAACACCCTTTTGTCCGTGTCTGCTGCTGAACTTGTCCCCCACTTCTGGAACCATGGTTGACCTAATCTTAATCTTTGCAAGCTTGTTTCCGTCATCCGATTCGGTAATCATAACTCTGTCAACCACGCCTGGCTTTCCCTTTCTTGTTGAAACACTGCTGTCGCGCCTTTTCTCCTTCACTACACCAAACTCGCTTATTTCCTCCAAAAATCTCGGCGGGGAAGTTCTCCCTATAACAATCTCCTTGTCGCCCACAAACTGCCCGATGTTAACCAGGCCGTCTTCGCCAACGTTCTTGTAGGGTTCTTCTCCCAAATAGCCAACGGTTTCCTCGTTTGGCCTCTCAAACTTGTCGGTCTGCCCGCCTGGATAACGATGCTGAATGCCTTCGTAGGTCCTGTAGTAGGCGCTTCTTCCGACTCCCCTTTCAATAGAGGCCTTGTTTAAGACCAAAGCGTCAAGCGTGTTAAAAATCCTGTAGGGAATAATTGCAACAACAAGGTTCTGGGTTTGCGGCCTTTTGTCAAGGTCAAGCAAGCTCATGGTCTTGGTTTTCACAAGGCTCTTCTGGGGGTAGTAAAGCAAGTAGCCCTCTGTATCACTTCTCAGATTAAAATTTATCCCGCTTATTCCAAGGCTTTGCTTGAACATCTTTGCGCCGTGCAATGCCTTTCCGGCCATGTCGTGCTGGACATAGGGAATCATTGAGGTTACCAGGCTCAAAATTGCAATGGGGTTTATCTCCATGTGCGTGTGCTCTTTGGTCAGGCTCTTTTCATCAGCGGCAATCAAAGCGTTCTCTTCCTCTTCAGGGTCAAGGTACTCAATAAAGCCCTGCTTTACCAAATCCTGCCAGGAAAACTTTCCCTCAGAAACCTTCCTCAAATGCTCTTCCTTAATGGAGGGCTTTCCGTTCTCCACAACAATTACCGGCCTTTGGACACGGCCAGCATCAGTATTGATGTAGAGCTCGTTTGTGTCCTTGTGGAATGCAACGTTGACCTGGGGGTCAAAGCCGTTGCTTCGTCTCGTCGCAATAAGGTCCTGGGTAAGCTTTTCAGGGTGCTCGTGGAACCCTATAAGCCTTCCGTTGATGTAAACTTTTGCAATCTTGCCTTTTGTAGTCATATAAAATCACAATTTCCTCATTTTTACGCCCTTTTTGTGAAGCAATTCCTCAATGGGAGCTTCTTCAGATTCTGTCGTAACCTCTGCCATAAGCGCAAGATTTTTTACAAGACCGCATTGCGGGCCATCAGGCGTTTCAACCGGCCCAAGCCTTCCCCAGTGGGTACCATGCACATCCCTTGCCTCATACAGCTCACGGTTCTTGTTCAAGGGGCTTTTGACCTTTCTCAAGTCTGTCAGGGGGCTCAGGTAATTGACACGGTCCATAAACTTGCTTACCCCTGTTGAGCGGCCAATCCAGTTTCCTGTCGACATCGCAAATTTTATCCTTTCGCTTACGGCGCCTGGCCTTACAACAGTGCTTATGTTCAGCTTTCTTCTCCTTGTAACAGTTCTGTCAATCTGGAACTTCAAGTCCTTAATGAAGTACTTGAAGCTGTACCTGAACAAGTGCTCCATAAGCTTTCCCGAGAGTTCAAGGCGCTTGTTTGCATAGTGGTCCTTGTCGTCCTCTCCCCTTAGGCCATAGTACCTTTCAATGCCCTTGGTTGCCATCATGGTCAAATAGTATGCTTTTGCAAGCCTGTCCTCTTTATTCTGCCCAATATGTGGCAGCAAAAACGCGTCAATAACTTCTTGTGCACGCCTAAGCCTGTAGTCAATTACCTGGCCTGGGGCAACATACTTTCCAATCCTGTCCAATGCCTCTTCCTCTGTTTTCACAAAGGTGTTCTGCCAGTTTATTAAAATGTCGTTCTCCAGCTCTTTCTCTGTCGAAAAAGCATCTTTGAATTCCCTTAGTGTCTTGAGGCCAAGGGCTTTAAGCAGGACAAAGAGCTTCAGCTTCTTGGGTGAGGACGGGAATGTGATGTAGAGCAGGCCGTCCGACTTTCTTGAAACACGAACCCTTCCCTTGAATGCACCCTTTGTTGAGATGACTTCTGCGTCAATGCCCTTCAAGCCCTCTGTTATCAGGACACGGTCGCTTGCAAGCACTTCCTGTGTCATCAAGGCTTTTTCCGAGCCGTTTATTATGAAGTATCCGCCTGGATCCATTGGGTCTTCGCCCATCTCAACAAGTTCGTCTTCGCTTTTGCCGTTCAGCCAGCAAAGCTTTGACTTGGTCATTATCGGCAGCTCGCCGATGTAAGCCCGCCTTATGTCCTGTTCAACGTCACGCCTTAGCATCCTCATGGTCAGGGACAAGGGCCCAGAGTATGTCCTGTTCCTGGTTCTTGCCTCCATTGGAAAAAATTCGGATCGGGGGCTTCCGTCTGCTTCAACAATCTTTGGCTTCTCAACTTCAATGTCTGAGAGCTCAATTTTGACTTCCTCAATCTTTGGAATGATTTCAGAATTTTCCTCAACGATTTCCGGAAGCTTTTTTTCAACGAACTGGTCAAAGCTGTCTATCTCCATCTGGGCAAAGTTTTTGTCCCTGAAGTAGGCCTGAATCAATTCCCAGTTCTGCATTGCTTCAAATCACCCGCCTAAAGTAAACAGATTTTCCGGCCGTGGGGCTGTCCCTCACAATCTTGACGATCTCGCCGTGCTGTGGATCGAAAACAGCTATGGCCGCATCGTTACTTGAAATCTTTGGCAGCTGGTCCAAGGTCAGGTTGTATTTTTTAAGAAGCTCTGCTGCCTGCTCCTTGCTTAAGAGAAAATGCTTTGGGATGAGAAAGTGTTTAACTTCTTCTGCTGCGGGCAAGTTCAAGCCTCCGTGGCTTTACTAAAGTAACCTTCCGGCATACATGGCGCTAGCTAAACCCGACAAACTTCATTCAACTGATTTAGATGGCACCAATTTCGAACAATTCCTCACGCTCAAAGCCGAAAAATCGCTAATAAATGTATAATTACTTAATACTTTTAAAATAGAAAACCATTTAAAGCTTGCTAAAAAAGCCGCAAACCCGGCTGGGGTTGCAAGAAGGTCATTTCGCTCCTTTTCAGTCGCTCAATGACCTGACTTCGCTTTAAAAATCGTCTATTTTCTGACTCTTTTCTGCATTTCAGGAGGCAATTTGCCCTTTTTTTTGGTAGTAGGCAACAATCTCCTACGGCGTGTAAATTCTGCTTCCCTTCTTTTCGTCCATTGCAAAAATAAGATCCTTGTGCAATAAAAAGCTTCCCCTCCACTTTCTTTCTTCGGGGTTCTTAGGCTTTCTCCCTTTCCTTCATCAGCAGCCGCAAACCCGGCTAGGGTTGAACTGTCTTCGTTCCCTTCGGTCGCTCGACAGTTCTGTCTCAACTGCAGCCGCAAACCCGGCTAGGGTTGAACTGTCTTCGTTCCCTTCGGTCGCTCGACAGTTCTGTCTCAACTGCAGCCGCAAACCCGGCTAGGGTTG
>JAFCBY010000004.1 GCA_017610485.1 Candidatus Falkowiibacteriota bacterium | reverse complement strand
CGAAGTCATCGAAAAGCATTATCCTGCCATTCATCCGCTCTCTAAGAATTGGCCTCTGTTCCAACAAAATTTCAGCAGAATTTGGGTCTTTAAAAAATTTGGGGGTTATTGTGTTAATGAGCTTTCCAAGTGAAACCATTTTTGGCATGGCTTCTTTGGGATAGAGTTCTTTCCATAGGTGAATAAAGAGGAGATTAATTGGTTTTGCACTTGCACCCACACTAACAAAAGTGTCAATCTTCTTTGCATGGGCGGCTTTGACAATTCTTGTCATTGCTTTCAATCGCATTCTGTCCAAGGAATCCAAGTCCACCATATAAACTATTTCAACAAAGAAGAATTTAAATCCAATGGGGGGGCCTGTTAAACGCCGTCTCAAGGCCTCGGCAGCAAAGTAATTACACCCTTACCCCATGCAGTGCCAAATCCTTTTTCAGCTTCTCCAAATTTTTGTAGTGCACGAAGTGAATTCCCAATTGCCTGCATGGCCTTTCGTTTTCTCTGGCATCGTCAACCATTACCGCTTCCTCTGGCCCAACGCCAAGCTTTTTCAACGCAAGCCTGTAGAAGTCCAGGCTTGGCTTTACCATTCTCTCCCTGTGGCTGTACAAAATAACGGGAAAGACTTCTCTGAAAACGTCATCATACTTTTCCTCATAGCTTTTCTCACTGTTTGAGAGAACTGCCAGTTCATACCTTTTCCCAAGGGCCTTTGCAAAATTCAAAACATCCTGGTCCAATTGCCAGTTTCCCATATAGGCCTTTGCAAGCTCTATGAACTCGTCGTCAAAAAACTTCCTTTCAAAATTCCTTTCAAACGCCTGCCTTAAACTACTTTTCCCAAGCTGCAGCTTCTCATCAAAGCAGACTTCGCTTCCTTTTTTCATCTCAAAGCCTAGCTTTCCCGCGCTCTTCTGGAAATTCTTCACGCTTCCCTTTAGCACTACGCCGCCCAGGTCAAATATCACTGCCTTTATCATTGCCAAAAACCCCCTAATTCACTGTTCGCTTATAATCTTTTCAAAAAGAAATCGTTTTTAATTCAACGGCTTTTTTTCACTTCTTGAAATTGTCCTTCACATGGCCAAACAGCCGTGGATTTTCTTCCTTGGCCAGCTCTATCATCCTGCTCGCAATTCTCCTGTATCCCTTGTCTCCCTCTCCGCATGTCCTAAGTTCTGTAAGCACTGTCAACTGCCTTGCGCCCATGCAAAGCAAATACCTTTTCCTGCTTCCTTGAGCTGCAACAGCCTTTGACAAAGCTCCAAACTTCTCAAAGACCTTTTCAACAAGGTCAGAGGTCTTCTCCATTGCCACCGTATACTCCTTTTCAATTTCGCTTCCGGCAATCAATTCAGGAACCTCAAACCCGGCTAAGCCGCGCATTTCCTGCTGGAACCTCAGATTCATCCTGTTTCTTTTAAAGTCCTTCCAGAGAAACCAGCCTGACTCAATTTCAAACACAATCGGCCTTGTCTCAAACCCGCGAATAGGGTTTGTCCTGTTCTCCCTTCCCTTGGTTGCGGCTTCAAACACCTCTTTCTTCTCCTTTTCCCCAAAGCCGTTAACCTTTCCAAGCACTTCCTCCAGTGGGAGGCTGCAGTAGGGGTAGAGAATCTGCGCAAGCGCTGCCTCCTCTGTCCCGAGCTCGAAGAACATCTTCACGTCTTCATTAACCGGGGAAAACTTTTTTCCAAAAAGCTCTTCTCCAAGGCTGCGTAGCCTTTTCTCCCTTTCAATCACTGCCTCGTCAGCCTTCAATTCCTTAAAATATTCTGGCATTAGCTTGTTTGCCTCTTCAATGCATGCCTTTGTGTAGTCCTGCACAAAGCTGTCGTTGCAAACCAAAAGCTTTCTGAACTGGTCTACCACAGACCTTGTGTTTCCCCCAAGAATTACCGAGGTATGGGCTGCCAAGGGGATAAGTGCCCTCAGGGAGTCCAGGGCGGAAACCTTTTCAGGCAATTCCCCTTTTTCCCTGCCTTCCCTAACCCTTTGCATCAGGACATCAAAGCCCCTCTCATACAATTCCAAATTTTCCTCAATTGCCTTTTTGGCTTCTTCCCCAAATTCGCTTTTCATCAGCACTGGGTCATAGTAAACGCGGTCTTTGCTGAACTTCTTTGCATACCTTGTGCTGAACTCCATTGTGGTCATTGGAAAGTGGAAGTCCTGCTGCACCTCGGTGGCGTAAAGCGGGTTTTTCTCTGAAACAAAGAATATGCTGCTCCCCTCCGCAGCCGACTTGTGGCCAAACTCAAAGTATATTTGTGCGTTCTTCTCGGCAGAGAACTCCGCCAACGGTTTCAAAGCCTCTTCAAGGCCGTTCCCTTGCTTCAATGCCTTAACAACGGCTTCAAAGCAGCCCTTGCTTTTGAGCATTTTGACAAACCTTTCCCGCATTTCGGGAAACCTGCTTACCCCCATGTAAAAGTAGCTCTGCACAGCAGGGGGCATTTGCCTTAGTGCAAACACCGGCTTCTCAGAATTTGTAAAAAACCTCTC
Source organism: Candidatus Falkowiibacteriota bacterium (assembly GCA_017610485.1). Lineage (GTDB taxonomy): Archaea > Iainarchaeota > Iainarchaeia > Iainarchaeales > JAFCCL01. The sequence continues at coordinate 18,952 of JAFCBY010000004.1, read as the reverse complement.
CAGAATGAGCTCTTCGTCCCCCATGCCATTAATTGGAGGCATAAAATTGTTTAAAATGAAGCCTTTTTGGGGTTTGGAAAAAGGAGCCGCTTTAAATTCTTCCTTTGTGCTAATTACTTCATGCTTGAAAGAGTAAAGCGAAGGTTGTTGGGCGCAAAGTCCAGGGACAAGGCTGTTCCGCCAAAAGGGCTTAAAAAAAAGCTCTGGGACAGGAGGCGAAAGAAAAGGGCAACTGTTCCAATAGGGCGTCATTATGAGAGGCTGCTTGTGCCGCCGAGCCAGAGGCCTGAACTGCTTCACTATCTCAGGCAGCATCTTTCAAAAACAGACTTTTTTGCGGCTTTGCCTGGCATTTATGGGGTTAGGGTTAAGCGCTTTGATTTTCATTTCTATCTAAACGGAGAAGAGCGTGTTGTGCCTGTCGTAATCAAGAATACTGCTGCAGCTACATCTGGTTATAGTCCAAAACGTCACGGAAAGGATTTTGAAGAGATTAGGGATGTATTTGGGGTCCACCAGAGGGCGGTTCACAACGGCAAGATAAAGTCAAAGACATATATGTTGCGTTCTCCCAAAGTTTATGACATAATAGGCGATTTTGTGATAATGGAGTATATTGACAAATTAGAAAAAACTCCTTATTGGTCTTCCACTAGATCAGAATTGTATGAAAATTTTTCTAAGTTAAAAGTTGGGTCAATGCCCCGGGTAGATCATGCAATGCTTGCTGGCAACACCAACCCAAAAGAGCCTGAAAAGGGCAAGTGGATTGTTTTCCTTCCATATGCTGTTAAATAAGGCCGTTCCCCATACTTTTAAAACCTTTTTCTTGGGGGAATTGGTATAGAGCCAGTTTTGACCCCTGAGAGGGTTTTATTGGGAGTCAGAGACCATTTTAACCATGACACTAGAGGTGAGTTTTTTTGACAGACAAGAAGTTGGTTTATTCATTTGACGAGGTAGAGAACGCTAACAGCCAGGAAATGATTTTCCTGCTTGGAAACAAGGGGGCACAGCTTGCAGAGATGACTGCTTCAAAGCTGCCTGTTCCGCAGGGTTTTACAATTACTACAGAGGCATGCAACAAATTCTATGACGAGGGCAAGAAATGGCCACATGGCCTTGAGGGCCAGGTTAAGGAAAAGCTTGAAAAGCTTGAAAAGCTCATGGGCAAGAAGCTTGGGGGAAAGGAAGACCCGCTTTTTGTCAGTGTTCGCTCCGGTTCCTATGTTTCAATGCCTGGAATGATGGACACTGTTTTGAACTTGGGCATGAATGACGAGTCTGTTGAGGCTTTTGCAAAGAAGACAGGGAATGAGAGGGCTGCGTTGGACAGTTACAGGCGCTTTATCACCATGTTTGGCGACGTGGTAATGGACGTTAAGCATTCCTTGTTTGAGGAAATTTTGGACAATGCAAAGGACACAAAGGGAGTCAAATTTGACACAGATCTGGATGCAGCCGACTTAAAGGAGCTTATTCCAAAGTACAAGGCGCTTGTGAGGAAAGAGGCAGGAAAGGACTTTCCCCAGGACCCCTGGGAGCAGCTGAAAATGTCAATTGACGCGGTTTTCAACAGCTGGAATACGCCAAGGGCTGTTTCCTACAGGAGAATCAACAGTTTGAGAAGCGATGCAGGTACAGGGGTAAACGTCCAGGCAATGGTCTTTGGAAACATGGGTGAAGATTCTGGAACAGGGGCTTCTTTCACCAGAAACCCTGCAAACGGCGACAAAGAGCACTACGGCGAATTCCTGATTAATGCACAGGGCGAAGATGTTGTTGCCGGCATTAGGACGCCAAGGCCTGTTGACGAGCTCAAAGAGGTTATGCCAGACGTCTATGAGGAGCTTTTGGTGATTTATGACAAGCTGGAAAACCACTACAAGGACCTTCAGGACTTCGAGTTTACAATTGAGGACAAGAAGCTCTACCTTTTGCAGACAAGGAATGGGAAAAGGACAGCGCAGGCCGCAGTAAAGATAGCGGTTGACATGGAAAAGGAGGGGCTTTTGTCAAAAGAGGAAGCCATTCTAAAAGTCAAGCCAGAGCAGCTTGACCAACTGCTGCACAAGCAGCTTGACCCCATTGCAAAGAAGGAATCAGAGGCCCTTACCAAGGGACTGCCTGCTTCTCCTGGTGCAGCCGTGGGAAAAGTTGTCTTTACAGCAGAGAAGGCAAAAGAGATGCATGACGCAGACCATAAGGAAAAGCTCATCCTTGTCAGGACAGAGACTTCCCCCGAAGACATTGAGGGAATGAATGTTGCACAGGGCATTTTGACGGCAAGGGGCGGAATGACCTGTGTTGGAAAGGATTCTTTGCTTTTGACTGACAAAGGCTTTTTCACAGCTGAACAGCTCTTTGAGGCCATGGAAAATGACTTGAAGCCAAAGATTCTTTCATTTGACTCTAATGCGATGAAATCCAAGTGGAAAAACGTCATTGCTGCTGGAAGAAGGGAATCTGACACAATAGAGGTTGATGTTTCTCAAACAGGCAGGGCGAAGGGAAATTCTCTTGTTATAACTCCAGATCACAAAATGATGCTTATAAATGACAGAAAGCTTGAGAAAAAGCCACTGAAGTCTGTTTTGGATAACCAAGAATTTGTTTCTGTTTTAGACAAAGTGCCTTTTTCACCTGGTTTGGATGACCCTGATTACGCCTATCTCGCAGGAGCCATTTTCACTGATGGTTATTTAGCTCTTTCACCTAGGAGAGGAAATGTCACCTTCACACAGAAGGGAACTGATGAAAAGTTTGATTTCATTAGAAAGGTCAATCTGCTTTTCTTCAAGAAGTTTGACATTCAAATGCGAGAAAGGATTAAAAGCACTGTTTCAAGATTTGAGAACAGACAAATTGTTGGAGACGCATTTGACTATGTTTGCAGCCGGCAAGGTCCTACCCAAACACTTTTGCAAACCGAGCAAAATGTGGCTCAATGGGTTATGGCTTTGGATGAGCAATCCACTTTGAGCTTTTTGGCCGGCGTAGTTGATGGTGATGGCTGTTTCGCTGATAATAAACTGCAGATTTACATAGGGAAGGAAAACCTTCTCTCAGGGGTGGTTGTTGCCTGCTTAAAGCTTGGAATTGTTCCGCAGGTAACTACTAATAGGAGTATATACAATGTGCAGATAGTTGAAAAGGTTGATGAGATTTGCAGGTTTACTGCAAGGGTAAAGTCTAAGCCAAGGCCCAAGAAGTATGAATCAAAGCTCTTCTCCTGCAGACAACTCTTTGGTGACGTAAAATCAGGGGTTGACTTCACTGGCAGAATAAAGCCCGCAATAAGGGACAATAAGATGTTGGGTGTGCAGAAGATAAAGAATTATATTCTCAAGTACAAGCAACTTGATAAAAACCTCAAAAAAGATATTGAAAGAGTGTTGGATTCTGACCTGAGAATGTACAGGGTAAAGAAAATCAATGACTGTGGCAAGCAAACTGTCTACAACTTCGAAGTGGACTCAGCAAACGAATTGGACAAAAACTTTGTTGTCTTCACCAAACGCTTTACGCCATTGCTTGTTTCAAATTCCCATGCAGCGGTTGTTGCCCGTGGAATGGGAAAATGCTGCGTTGCAGGAGCCGGAGACATAACCGTCAACGAGAAAGAGGGCTTTTTCACCATCAAGGGCCTGAAGATAGGCGAGGGCGACTGGGTTTCCCTGGATGGCGGAACAGGAGAGCTTTTCCAGGGCCAAATCCCCCTGGTTGAGCCAAGCATGCTCGGAGACTTTGACACTTTGATGAAGTGGGCCGACTCCTTCAAAAAGCTGAGGGTCAAAACCAATGCAGACAATCCCAAAGATGCGAAGATAGCCCTGGACTTTGGAGCAGAGGGCATCGGCCTTGTGAGAACAGAGCACATGTTTTTTGAGGGCGACAGGATAAAGGCGGTCAGGGAAATGATTCTTGCGGAAAATTTGGAGGGAAGGAAGAAGGCTTTGGACAAGCTGCTTCCATACCAGAAGGAGGATTTTTCCGGAATCTTTGAGGTAATGGACAAGCTTCCTGTCATAATAAGGCTGCTTGACCCGCCCCTGCACGAGTTCCTGCCAAAGGAAGAGAAGGACATGCAGTCATTGGCAGAAGAGCTGGGTTTTTCACTGGACAAGGTAAAGCAGATTACGGAATCCCTGCACGAGTTCAACCCAATGCTTGGATTCAGGGGCTGCAGGCTTGGAATGGTCTACCCTGAAATAAACGCAATGCAGGCAAAGGCAATCTTTCAGGCGGCTTTGGAGGTCCAAGGGAAGGGCATTAAGCCACTTCCTTGGATTGAGGTTCCTCTCGTCGGCAATGTCAAGGAATTCCTAAAAATAAGGGAAATTATTGAAAGGGTTGCAGAGGAAACAGGCGCAAAGGGCAAGGTCGATTATAAGATTGGGACGATGATTGAGGTTCCAAGGGCTGCTTTGACGGCAGACCTTATTGCAAAGGAGGCAGAATTCATCTCCTTTGGGACAAACGACCTAACCCAGATGACCTGTGGCTTTTCAAGGGACGACGCAGCCAAGTTTCTCAAGCCATATGTTGAGGAGTTGGGTGTCTATGACAGGGACCCCTTCCAGGCCATTGACCAAAGCGGGGTTGGCCTGCTGATGGAGCTCTGTGTTGAAAAGGCCAGAAAGGCAAACCCAAAGATTGAGATTGGCATCTGCGGCGAACACGGCGGCGAACCCCAATCTGTGGAATTCTGCCACAAGATTGGCTTGAACGACGTTTCTTGTTCGCCTTTCAGGGTTCCGATTGCAAGGCTTGCCGCAGCACAGGCTGCAATAAAGGAAAACAATGCCAAAAAGCCTGCTGAAGAAAAGCAGGGTAAGAAAGAGTAAGGGACACATTCCCTTTTTCTATTTCTTTTTTTTCAAAAACCCAGCCACTGCCAGGTTTTTCGCATGCCAGAGGACCATCCCTTCCTCAGGCCTCGTTCTTCTCGCATGTTTCCGCGTACTCGCAAAAGCGGCAGAGCCACTGCTTGGTTGAATCCTTTTTTGCCTCGTCAATTGGAAGCAGGTTGCTTGAGAGCAGCTTGTGCAGTTCCCCAAACCTTTCAAGAATCCTTTTTACCTCTGCCTTGTCGTACTCTACCTCAAACTGCTTGCTCTGCAAATTTCCCTTGTCAACGTAGAGGACTATCCCATTGTGGATGCCGGTTGCGTGCATGTAGAGCTGAAGCTGCATTACGTGGGGCTTTGAGGCAGTTCCAACATAGTCAATGCTCTTGGTTGACTTGACTTCCACAACAAAGGTTTTTCCGCTTGCCTTCACAAGCACAAGGTCGTCAACCCTGCCGCTTATCAAAAAGTCCGGCTGCTCTATTTTGAGCGGGAACTCGCTTTGAAGCAATTGCACGTCCTTGTTTTTTTCGCTTTCCAAGACCTTTACAACAAAGTCGTGCACCATGTTGCCCATTTCAAATATCTTCAATAGCTCTGGCTGAAGCTGTTTTGGCCGCTTGTAGCTGTACCAGGTCTTTCTCATACAGCCTCCAATCTCGCTTGGGTAGTACCTTCCCAAAGTCTTTGGCCTGGAAACCCTCTCAATATGCCTTGTTACCATTTCGTTGAAGTCAAACATTCAAACCAAAAGAATTCTGCCCCAAAGCCTTTTTTAAGCTTCTTGGGGGAGGCTTCCGGTAAACCTTTTTCGTTCACACGAAAAAGGTTTGCGAAAATCTCAAATTGCTTCGCAATTTGAACTTTTTCCGCTCACGCGCAAAAAGTTTGCAAAAATCTGTGGCAATAGAATATGGTTTATATGCCGCAATCTGTGGCAATAGATTGTGTCTGCACGCCGCATTTTGGGCTTTGCGAAAACAGGTTCAAAGCCCTGGGAGGGTTATAGCCTCCGAGTATTACGCCCTCGCTAAGCAAAGGTTTAACCGGAAATTTTACCTACTAATATTATTATAGCGTTAAACATTTATGGTTAATTAAGGCGGAGTAGAAAAAGGGATTAGGTTTGTTTTCTTCGACCGGTTTTGAGTCTTCCAAGCTTCTTTCTTAAGTTATGCATTGTTTTTGCTCTACGAGAACCAAATTTATTAACAAATACATCAAAAAGATTTGTTAGTTCAACCATCTCGTTCTTAGCATTAACAAGATCTTGCGGCTCGTAAAAAAATAATGCTTTTAGATAAATATGCTGTTTCAAATTTTCAAAAACCTCTTTTGCCTCTTTAAACGTTTTGCATTCAACTAATTCTTCAAGGGCCTCCTTGATAATGGGGCTTGATTGAGTTAATCCAAGTTCGCCTCTTAATTTATTTATTTTATCGACATATTCTTGTTGTCGCCTCTTTTCTCCCTCTGCTTTAAATTTTTGTTCCTTTAAAGCATGTTCTCTTAACTGCTTGTTTTCTAACGCTTGTTTCTGTCGTTCAAAACTAGTCGCTTTCCTTGCCCAACGCTTTTCTCTCTTTTTGCGTCTTCTTTCCCTTTTACTGCTAGGCTTTCCCATTAGAACCACTTATAGCTTGAAAGTACTAATATTTTCACATATTACTATTAAAACATTATTGCAAAAAAAAGCAAAACCCCCATATGAAACAGGGGGTGTTATACTCCTGGCTCAAAGCCCTGGGAGGGTTATAGCCTTCGAGTATTACGCCCTCGCTAAGCAAAGGTTTAACCGGAATTTTACCTAATAAAATACTAGGGCGTTAAACATAAATTTATAACTAAGCCTATTGGTTTTGTAATGAAAAATAAATTGAGGTGCGCAAATGAAATGTGAAAAATGTGGAGCGGATGCTTTCTACATGGTTGCAGTTGATAGTACAATTTCAGCTGTTGCCAAGCAACATGTAAGAAAGTTTGCAGGAAGATGCAGGCAGTGCGTGGATCAGAAATAAATGGTAAACCCCCAGTGTCAAGCCTGCAAGCCCCGGGATGGGTATTAGCTCTGCTTTGCCTCACCGTTTGTAGACATTGCCATGGTGGTCAAAGTCCAGGAACAGCACAAATTTCCTTTCTTTGTTGTACTTGAATGTGAGAACAAAGCTTTTGTCTATATGAACGCGCTTTTTGTCGCTTTGTGCATATCTAAGGTTCTTGTAGTGCTCTATTGTGGTTTCGTCAGAAGCCGCAATGCTTTCAATCTTTTTCATCAGGATTTCGTATCTTTGCCTGTCTTTCTTGAAAAGTTTTTTCAACTTTGCTTTTAGGCCAATAGAAAAGTCGTGTCTTAGCGGCATCTACTCGCCTTCTAATTCTTTCCTAAGGTCTTTGAGGCTAGTATGCCTATGCCCGTATTTCTTGAAATGGTCTTCCTCTATTTCAAGAAGCTTTTTCACATAGCTTTCCTTTACTTCTGGCTCAAGCTCGTTTGGGCCGTAATCCTCAATGAACTTGTTCAAAGCCTGGCTTTTGTCATTCAAGTCATACTTGGCCTTGACAACAGTCAAAACCCTGTTGCTGTACTTGCTCAAAGAAACCCTTGCATCAACCATATATACACCTCATATGCATTCCGTATACACTTTGTATGCATAGGTCTATTTAAATCTTTTCATGGCCTAAAAAGCCTGAAGGCTGTTGCGTTGCAAAATGCCCTTCCAATGGCTTTAAATCCCTTTTTTCCTTTATTTCTTATTGTAATGGGATTTTTGGAAAAGGTTTTTGGGGAGAAAAAGCCGGAAAGGGTTTCTGTTTCTCTTGAGAGTGCGGTCCCTTTTTTGGAGAAAGAGCTTTCTGGCAAGAGAAAGGAATTGCTTGACAGCTCTGCAAAGAAGCTTGCCGAAATAAAGCATCTTTTGAGGGAGGCAAATGCCTCTTTGAAAAGCCTTGGTGAGGCAGGGCCGTCCGAACAGGCTCCCTCAAAAAAGAGCAACAGGCTCGACAAGATTGTTGGAACTGCCAAAAACAATGCTCTGAGGCAGGTTTCCTCCTTGCTTGAAAAGTTGACCCCTCCAAACACAGATGACCTGCTCGAAATTAGGAAATATTGCCTTGAGTCACTTCAGGCTTTGAGCCATTCAGGCCAGTTTGGAAAAAACGTTGCCTATGCAGGTATTTCCTTCAAGGACGAAATGAAGCGAATTGGCAAGGACTTCAAGCAGCTTAACAATGCCTTCCTCTCCCTGAAAGAGATTCTAAACCAGAACAAGCCGGTCTTCATGGCCGATTCCGTGAAGGAAAAGATTGGGCAGTTCAAGGCTTTGAAGCTTGGTGTGGAGGCGGCCGAAAAGGAGATTGAGGGGCTTGGCAAAAGCTTTGAACAGAAGAGCCCTGAAAGGCAGAGGATTGTTGCAAGCCTGCAGAGGCTGAAGCAAACCGATTCATTTAAGCAGATTGATGTATTGAACGAAAAAAAGGCCGGTGTTTTGAGGGAAAAACAGGTTGCAAAAACAGAACTGCTTGACCTGTTTGCAAAGATTGAGAGACCTCTTCACAGGCTTGACAAGGCAGCCCAGGCCAGAAAGATTTTTCTGCCTGGAGAGCTTGCTCCCTTCTTACACAAGCTTTTGGTAAACCCGTTCACCGCCTTGAAGGCAGATCCAAAGGCCGAAACCCTGAAGCTGGTTTTGGCTGAAACAAAGAAGGCCATTGACTCTGGCCTAATTGAACTCAAGGAAAGGGAGCGGGAAAAGAAGTTGGCGGTTTTGCAGGAACTGCTTTCCTTTGATTTTTTTGGCAAGGCCTTCTGGCGATTTAACAAGATAGATGCCGAGATTTTGGCAATCGAAAAGCAGCTGAAGGAGCTGCCAGGCATTCAGGACGAGGCCAATCTGCTTTCTGCCCTAAAGCAGGCTGACTCAGCCGAAACTGGTCTCAAAGCAGAGCTTGACTCCAAAAACAAGTGGCTTCTGCAGGACAAGGAAATCCTGAAAGGGCTCAAAGCCGAGATTCAAAGGCTTTTGTCTGAGGCAACAGGAAAAGAGGCCATCTTTGCCTCCTGATTACGGGCGTGGCAACCGGAAAAGGAGTCATGTTTGGCTGATAATTACGGGGTTTGGTTTTATTACTTTGTCACAGAATTGTGAGAGCACGTTCATTATCTCTGGCCTGGTGCCATCCATTACTACAAAAACGGCCTTGAAGTCGCTGGCGCGCAGCCTTTCCCCCAACCGGTGCACAAACTTTTCAACGGTTTTCTCCGTATTGTAGACCAGCATTGTTGAAACACTGTCCAGAATGAAGAACTTTGGCCCGGGCGGCATCTTTCCCATAAACTCGGAGATCTCGGTTTCAATTTCAGTTAAATCCTGCGGCGAGTCCACATAGGCTACCCGCTCAGACTTTTTCAACGGCGCTGATTCCTTCTTTGAAACAGTGTCAATGATTGCCATATTGCCGCACATCACCCGATTTTCTTCCGCCATCTTAAGCAGGTCTTCAGCGCTTTTGTTCATTGTGACAAAGATTCCCGGCAGGCCCTTTTTGCAAAAGTTCTTTATCAGGTTGGCTATTACCAACTTGTTCTTTTCCTGCCTTGTCACAAAGATTGCGGAATACTTTTCAGGCATTTCCTCAAACTTTTTCTCTATTTCAAGGCCGAGGCTGCCCCCTGTTTTCAAGTAGTCTATCAACTTGTCTATTTCTTCGGCTTGGTTTTTCTTCTTTGCTGGCAATGCCTGTTCTTCCGGCATTTACTTCACTTCCTCGAACAACTCCTGCTTTGCCAAAATCTTTATGCCCTGGTCGGTTATCCTTATTGGGTGCAGCTTTTCGCTTATCTTTGTTCCGCGCATTTTTAGGACACCCACACTTCTGATAAATCTGTCTTCGAGCTTGGTGTGGTAAAGGAGGATTACGCCGTCGGCAACATACTCTTCAAGACCGAACAGGCTGCTTGCCTTGTTTAGGCTTATCTCGTTTGTGATGAATGCCGTGCAGTTGATTCTCTTAAGCATTCTTCCCAGGGAAAGAATTCTCTTCCTTGCATCCAGCTCCTTTTCAAAGTAGAGCCTGAAAACAACCCCTGGATCAATGACAAGGCGCTTTGCCCCAAGCCTGCTTACCTCATCCTCAATTGTGTTCTTCAAGTTGTCAAAATCGTACAATTCAACGGTGATTATTGAAAGCAGCTTTTTCTCAATGAGGGTTCTTACATCCCACTCAAACAGCTCTGCAAACCCGATTATTTCCTCTGCTGACTCCTCCAGCGAAATGTATACGCCTGGCTCGTTGTACTCCACTACCCCGTTGTAAAGGTATTCCAAGCAAAGGCAGGTTTTCCCAGAACCGGGATCACCGCTTATTACAACAAGGTTGCTCTGGGGAATTCCGCCGTAAAGTATCTCATCCATTCCAGGAACGCCGGTTTTTGTTCTAATTGGCTGGGCCATCTCTCATCACTTTTTCTGAAATCTCTGAAGATATAGAGCTTAACTTGTTTAAAAAGCTAACCTAGCAGCGCTGGCTGCATTGCGTCCAACTTAAGAAGCAGTCAAAACCGGTGTGGCAAGAACACGGATTAGAATTCACAGGGAATTCCCTTAGCTGTCCGCTGTGGGCTAGCAATCCATGCCTCCCAACCACACCGCATAATATAGCGCGCTTGAAAAATAAAAGAACTCTTTTTTCGCAAGCCAAACCTTTTTGCCAGGAAAAAAATTAGGTTTTCAAACAGGGGTTTTTTCTGTGGCCAAGCGCCTTTTTACAATTGGCCTGAAAAGAAAATGATTGCGACGACAATATCAATTACGATAATAAGAATTCCCATTAGTCTGGCAGATGCCAAAACCCGTTTGCTTTTCAGAATATCTTCCGGCTTTTCCACCTTTCCTTCTACGCCCAAAACATTTAGTTTGGTTTTTCCCCTAATCTCATTTCCCTTGCCAATAATGGCTTTCCTTCCCTTTTCCCCATAATAAGTGTCCAGCTGGCTTCTCTGAAATCTTGCCAAAAGACTTGGCTTGAACAGGAATGCAAGGCCGATGAAGAAAAAAACCGCAAAAGGAATGCCGAAAATTATATAGGTGTAATCCATGATTGACTATTATGGAAAGAGAAATATAAAGGTTTTGTTTGCTGGCTAGCCCACACAGCAAGACTTGTCCCCTTCAGGCCTTGGCGCTTACCTGCTCAAACAGGTCCAAATAGGTGTCGGCAATCTTTGGCCAGTGCCAGCTTCTGGTATAATTGTACGCGTTTCTCTCGAGCTTCAGCTTGAGCTTCCTGTTTGCAAGAACCTTGTTTGTTGCGTCGGCCAGGCAGCGGCTGCTCTTGAATTTCACCAGGACGCCGCGGCCGTGCCTCAGCACATCCTTTGCGTAGAGGAACGGGGTTGCAACGCAGGCTGTTCCGCTTCCAACTGCGTAGGCAAGTGTTCCGCTGCTTATCTGGCTTGGGTCATAATAAGGAGTTATGTATACATCTGTGGCTTGAAGGTACTTGCACAGTTCCTCCACTGCCAAAAATCTGTTTTCAAACTTGACGTGGTTTTCGAGACCGAGGTCTTTGACAATCTTTGCAAGGTAGTTCCTGTACCTTTCTCCCTCGTGCTTTCTCACGACAGGGTGTGTCTCCCCGATGACAAAGTAGAGTATGTTTGGGTTCTTCTCAATTATGTGCGGCATTGCCCTGAGGGCGTAGTGGATGCCCTTTCTCCTGTCCATAAGGCCAAAGGTTGAAAGAATCTTCTTTCCCTGGAACCCGAGCTCGCGCTTGGCTTTTTCTTCCTCTCTGAACGGAATGTAGGGAACACCATGGGGCACAACAGCAATTTTCTCGCTTGGGATGCCGTACTTCTTCTTGTTTTCCAAAATTTCTTTCCCATACCCGCTTATTACGACAACCTTGTTGGAATTCTGGCAAATCTTTTTGACAACGTACTTGCGGTGCCTTTCGATGTCTGGCTGGCCTGGCAGCACGCTGTGGAAGGTTGTAACAACAGGCTTCTGCAATTCCTCCAAAAAGGGAATGATATATTCGCCGAACTCTCCCCCAAAAAGTCCGAACTCGTGCTGAAGGCACAAGGCCTTGACATGCCTGTTCTTGTTCAGCTTCTCCGCAGCAATTAAGTATGACTCCTGGTCATGCTGGTCAATCTGCAAATTGACGTCCTTTGGGTAGTTGTAAGTGCTGTAATTGTTCTCGTTCATTGCGGCAATCCTGCACTCAATGCTTGGATTTTTCTTCCTCTTAATTGAGGTGACAAGGTCCTTTGTAAAAGTCGCAATTCCGCATTCTCTTGGCGGATAGCTGCCCAAAAAATAAATTTTATCTGTCTTTCCCAAAAAACCCACCTAGAAAGGACTTTCCTTTTTCCTTGGCCTCATTTCCTCGGCCAAGTCAGCAATAAGCTTCTTGTACAAAGCCACATGCTTTCTTGCAACAATGCTCCACTTAAGCTGCTTGGTAACATACTTTGCAGCGTTCTTCGCATACCTCTTGCGCATGTCATCATGTTTCATAATATGGGTAATTGCATTCAATAGCTCCAGGTCATCATTGAGTGGAACTGTCATACCTGCCTTGCTGGACTCAATTTCTGCTTTTAGCCCTTCCATGGCGGTGGCAACGCATGGAATGCCCAAGGCAAATGCGTGTGCCAAATTGCCGGACTGCGATGCCCTGCTGTATGGCAAAACCATCAGGTCAAACGTTGACAGGACCTTGTCGTAGTCTTCCGGCGTGAAGCTGCCTGTAATAACCTTAATGCTCTTCCTTGCACTGCTTTTCTCAATAGCTTTTAACAGCTTTGGCTTGTAGATTTGCCCGGAGCTGCTTCCGGGCCTTGCGTCCCCTGCAACGACAAGCACTGCCTTTGAGCCAACACGCTTCCTGATTTTGGGCCAGACCTTGACAACCCTTTCAAATCCCTTGTTTGGCTCCCACCATCCAATCAGGCCAACAACCTTCTTTCCCTTAAGGTCGTACTCTTCCTTTGAGTGCTTGAAGGGCTTGACGTCCTTGGCGCCGTGCGGGATGACATAAACGTTGTCCGGAACCCTGCCAATGTTTATTGGCAGGTTATTCTTCTGGTATTCTTCGTGGACAATGGCTGCGTTTGTAAGCTTGAGGGCAACATCCATGTAGATTGCCTCCGGCCTGTCAAGCACTGTGTAAACGCTGTGGTAGGTAACGACAATGGGGGTCTCGCTTTCAACCTTCCACTTGAAGAAAGGCCTTAGCAGGCCGGCGCTGTAGTCCTCATCATAAAGGTAGAGGCCGTACTCGTGCTGGATGTGCACCACATCAGGGCCTATTTTGGCAATGGCCTTAAACAGGTCCTGGTCCCAGCCTGGATCCTTCATCGCCTTGTCCTTCCTAATCTTCAAAACAGGGTGGACAAATTTCTCGCCCTTCTTGCCACCGTCCTTAAATGTGAGTATGTGTACCTCGTGCCCTTCTTTTCTTAAAGCACGAACTAGGTCCTGGCTGTAAGTTGCAATGCCGCAATGTCTTGGCGGCCAGCTTGTCACTAAAACTATTTTCAGTTCAAATCGCCTCTCATTTCACAAAAAACTTTTTTCCCCTACTGGAAAAAAAGTTTGCAAAAATTGTGGCAATAGATGAACTCTATCTGCCACAAAGATGTATATATCTAAACGCAATCTATAATTTAAATGTTTTCAACACTGATTTTTGGATGAGAGTTGTTGCTTTGACCGGATCTTTTGGCTCTGGTAAAAGTTCTGTCCTAAAATTTGTGCGATCTTTGCGCGTTCCCACAGTGGACTCTGATGCAATTGTGGCCAGGCTTTACAGGGAGGAGGCCGTCCGAAAAAAGATCCTCAAGGCCTTTGGCACCTCCTCGAAGAACGAGCTTGCCAAATTCGTCTTTTCCTCTCCTTCAAAGAGGCAAAGGCTTGAATCAATCCTTCACCCCCTTGCCTGGAAACAGATAGAGGCCAGGCTTGCTGCCTTCAAGAAGCGTGATAGGGCGCTTGCCTTTGTCGAGGTGCCTCTTTTGTTTGAGGCTGGCTGGCAAAACCGCTTTGACAAAACAGTCTTTGTAAAATGCCCGAGAAAGACCTGCGTCAAAAGGCTTGCTTCCAAGGGAGTTTCGAAAAAGCAGGTTCTAATCCGCTTTCGTGCCCAGCTTCCCCTGGGGAAAAAGATTAAAAAAGCTCACCACATCATTGATAACGGCGGCAGCCTTGCCTCAACAAGGAAGCAGGTCAAGAAATTGATTGTCGAGTTGTCTTTGTAGTTCGAATTTCTCTCACAGGTTTTTTCCTTCTTTGATGGCCTGGCTTACTATTCCTATTTGTTTTCTTTTTTTCTCAAACTCTTGTGGGGTGTAGCAGAGCAGGTCTGTTGCAAAGTAGGTTTTTGTTTTTAGCAGGACTTCGACCGGCCTCCTTAGGAAATCCATTTTTTCGAATTCCTTTGAGACTATTACTAAGTCGTAGTCGCTTGCCTTCAGCCAGTCCCCTCTAGCCCTGCTCCCGAAGAGGACGATTTTCTGTATATCGAAATGTTTCCTAAGAGTTTTCGCAAAATTTCTTATTTTTTTATCCATTCTTTCACCCACTTCAAAACTTTTCCTGAGTACGCCGCCTTTTGCTTTGCCTTCTTTAAATCGTAGAGCTCATATGGAAGCCCGTTGGCGGCATCAGGGTATCTGCTTATGATAAAGTCTGGGTTCAATTCAATTAGGCAGCGCATTATTTCATGTGGCGCTTTTATTTTTTTGGCTAATTCAAGCAGGTTGTGGCTTTTCATGGGTTCCCTGAGCTTTTCCAGTGCCATTGCCTTAAGCGCCTTTTCCGCAGCCTGTTGTGAGAAGAAAGCAGTGGCAAAGTACTTCTTTATGCCAATGTTTGCCTTTGCGGTTTTCAGATCCATTTCTGCCTGTTTTTAGCCAGTTTTTTGTTTCTTCGCGCATAAGTACCTAGTTAAGCGAACTCTTTTTAACCAAAAAGGTCAACTAGATTTTATGTATGGTGAAGCAGATGCCTGAAAAGCTCGTTGTCTATCCCGGAACCTTTGACCCCGTAACTTTTGGGCACCTTGATGTTATCGAAAGGGCCCAAAAGCTGTTTGGCAGGGTTTTGGTTGCGGTTGCGACCAAGCCTGGGAAGAAACCATTGTTCTCCGTCAGGGAGAGAGCCTCCTTGCTTGCTGACTGCACTAAGGCCATGCCAAATGTGGGGGTTGACTCCTTTTCCGGCCTGCTTGTTGATTACGTTAAGCGAAAGAAAGTCGGTGTTGTTCTCAGGGGACTGCGCGCCCTCTCTGATTTTGAGAACGAGTTCCAGCAGGCCACGATTAACAGGAAGCTTTCCCCCGAATTTGAGACGATTTTTGTTGTCACAAATCCAAAGTACTTCTACCTCAACAGCTCGGTTGTCAAGGAGATTGCCTCGATGAATGGCAAGGTTGATTGCTTTGTGCCCGGCTCTGTAGAACGTGCTTTGCGCAAAAAGTTTTCCAAAAGGCCTGGTTCTATTTAAAGCAGCTCTGGCTTCTAAGGAAAGCTTTTTAAAGGAGAAATACATCTTATATACAAAATAAAATGGGTCCCAAAGCAAAGTAAAACATTTTTGGGATTGATGTTTTAATATTTGAAAAAAAATTATAGGAGGGAAAGCATGAATAAAAGAGGACAAGCAGCATTGGAGTACCTAATGACTTATGGTTGGGCCCTAATCGTTATTGCGATTGTGGTCGGAGTTCTAGTGTTCATTGTAAGCAGCCCAGGTGGAGACGTTGTCTGCAGTAGTTCAGATCCTGCAAAGATAAACGTTAAGGCCTCACAGGTTAATGGCGCGCCAACAGACGGTCTAGATGACTTTGGTACAATAATTTTGACCAATCTCACTGGCGGAAACATAAGCGATGTCGTTGTGACCAGTGTATCAGGTGCCTTTACGGGAAATGACGCAACCGATTTGGGTCTTGACCCTGGCTACACGTCTGGACAGGAAATCAAGTTGATGCCAGACGAAGACACTGATGCAACTGACTCACCGCATGGAGTTAGCACGATAGTCATAGGCTACACAGACTATGCAAGCCTTACAAGGTCAGTGACTATTACCTGCAGCGGTCCAATAACGACAATTTAAAGCGGTTTAGCCAAATCGCTTTATTTTCTTTCTTCTTCTTTTTGTTTATTTTTTACTAGGCGCTTGGCCGCAGGCCGGGAGTTAGAAATATACCCTCCTGTCGCCTGAGAGTTGGAAATAGGTCCCTGCCGCTATTCTTTTGCCTTTTTGTAGGCATAATAGTCTTCGGTTAGGCCCATGCCGTGTTCCTGCTTCATAAACTCTGCCTTCCTTTCAAAGCCATGCCCTTGCAGGTAGTCTTCCCACCAAATGTCCTGGGTGTAAAGCCAGACATTCTTTACATATGATTTGCTGTCCACTATAAGGTAATGGTCTGCGCTTTTGTCCGAAATAATCTCTTCAAACTCTTCCTTGCCAGGATTTACTATCATTTGCTTTCTTGGGTTTGGCAATGATGCCTCTGCCGCAACCATCATGCCTCTCATGTAGTAGCGCTGGGCAACTATGATTACTTTGTCTTCTTCCGTAACATTTTCCCCAATCCAGCCCTCCAATGCGACAAGCTTTTCGTTTAGTATGCCCTGCCTTGCATCCATCCTGTAATATCCCCAGTAATAGCCGCCTGAGGCAATGACAAGGCAGACTATAGCCGCGATTGCCGCTGCCATCATCCAGGCTCTTTTCTTGTTGGCAAGCCATGCAACGCCCTTTCCTGCAATCACTGCAAAGGCAGGCACTGCTATAAGATAGTGCCTGTCAGGCTTTGTCTGGGTCAGAACAAATGGAAGAATGGTTAGGAAAATCCACAGGACCAGAAGCCCTGTTTCCTTTGTCATCTTTTTCCTGAGCTTTATTGAAGCAATTAGGGCAAAGACAGCCATTGCAATGCCCCCTACTTTCCATGAGAAGCGTGTTACGACGCTTGAGCCAAACCAAATGTAACTGCTTAGGTCTATGGCCTCTGGTGGAGGCAGTTCCGGCCTTAGCCATGTGTAGGGTGACAGCAGGAACGCGATATAGAGCAGGCCTGCTGTTGCTGCAAGCGCAAGAACTGCATATTTGAGGCCCAGCTTTTTCCTGTACTTTATTACGAGGAAAATTGCAATTGGGGGCAGGACCACCATTGAAGCCGTCTTTATCGCATACATTGCCAGGAGTATTGGCGGTATGGCCAGGGCCCTTTTCTTGTTCACTGTCAAGAGGAGATATAAGACCACTGTGCCTAGCGCCATAATCGGCACGTCTGGCATTGCCTTTGTGGAAAAGTAGAAAAAGCAGGATGAAAGTGTTAGAAGCAGCATTGCTGCAATGCCTGCCTTTTTTGAAAACACTCTTTTCCCAAGCTTGTATGTGAAAAGCAGGCCTAGCAGGCTGAATGCAAACACAGCAACCCTTACCGGGAGATGGGGGTCAAACAATGCATTCAAGGGAGCGGCAATGGCTGGAACCAGGGCAAATGCATACCAGTAGTTTATCTCCGGCGAAAAAACCATTTCGGGGTTGTGGTAGATTGCAAGGCTTTGCCAGGCATACAATGGTTCGTCCCTGTTGACGTAAGACCTGTTGAAGGTTTGGAACTTTACTCCAGCAAAGCAGAAAAGCAGAAGTATTATGGCCATCTTTACCCAGTGTTCTTTTGCAAAGGGAATTATTTTCTTCGAAAGGCTCTCAGGGTCCATGCTGTCTCACTAAGGCTTATAATCTAATAAGCCCATTCTTTTTATGAAGGTTGAGTTTTATGGCTGCCAGAATTTCGGTAATTGTGCCCTGCTATAATTCCAGGGGAACCATTTCCAAGGCCCTCAGGTCTTTGGAAAACCAGACCTTTAAGAATTTTGAGACCATTGTGGTTGACGACGCTTCGACTGACGGAAGCATTGACCTGATTAGGAAATTTAAGGTCAAGGCAATTTCCTTGAAGGAGAATAAAGGGGTTTCCTTTTGCAGGAACAGGGGTGTTGAGGCATCTTCCGGCAAACTGCTTTTTTTTATGGACTCCGACTGCTGGGCTGAGAGCGATTGGGTTGAGAGGGCTGTTGAGGGCCTGAGCCAGCTCGGAGTTGATGTCATTGCCGGAAGAATGAAGATTCTTGATTCCACGGTTTTTGGCAACGCTGTTGCAGAGCTTGGCTTTCCGGGAGGGGGAAACGCCGGTTTTGAGAACATGTGGAAGGTTTCGGAGGACGGCTTTACAAATCACGTTTCCAGCTGCAATCTTGGTATGACGAGGGAAATTTTTGAGAAAAGCAGTGGCTTTGACGAGTCTCTCAGGCGTTCCCAGGACGCCTATCTTTCCTTTGTCCTTTCAAGGAACAATGCAAGGATAAAATACCTGCCTAATGTTGTTGTTTACCACCAGTCAATGGTCTCTTTCAGGGCGTTTGTGGACAACCATCTAGTGAGGGGTAAGGCCAACAGGGCTTTTCAGGGCAAGGTTGTCAACATAAAACCTTTTGTCTCTTTGAGGTTTTGGTCTTCGAAGAACATTCTTAGGAACAATCTTTTCAAGCCCAACTTTCCCCTTGTTTTCTCCCTGCTTTTCTTGAGCTTTGTTTTGCAGCAGGCTGGATATCTGCGGGCGTGGGCAAAAAATATTGGCAGAGAATAAAACGCACCAGAGTTGTGTCCCCAAGGCCTGTCAAACTATTGGCTTTTAATAAACTGTTCTTTTCAAGTTATTTGCTATGGTTTTTAGTCTGAAGAAGCATTTTGCTATTGAGCGGAGGCCGTTGGAGTGGTGCATTTCACAATATCCTGCAAGGGAAGAGCTGGCAAAAACCCTTGTCTATAGAATAAATCATTTTTTTCCCCTGGATAAAAATTCCAGGGTGCTTGAGGTTGGGGCAGCGCAAGGCCTGCTAACTTGTGCTTTTTACAGGCTTGGTTTTAAATGTGAGGGCATTGAGCCCCTTGAAGAATCCTTTGAAGCATCCAAAAAGGTTTTTGCAGAGCTCGGAGTTCCCCTAAAGCTAAAAAAAGCAGCGGCCGAGAGCATTCCCTTTGATGACAATTCTTTTGACCTGGTTGTTACAAATT
>JAFCBY010000058.1 GCA_017610485.1 Candidatus Falkowiibacteriota bacterium | reverse complement strand
TCAGAGATTTGGCAAAAAGGCTTCCCTATGACCTGGAGGTGCCAAGTTTCATTTACTTTAAGCACCAGTCTGGCTTGAAGGAGGGGAACAAGATGTCTACTTCGCAGCCTGATACAGCAATCTTTTTGAATGATGGGGAGCCAGAGGTCAAGAGAAAGATTGGCAACTGCTTTACCGGCGGCAGAAACACCGCTGAGGAGCAGAGAAAGCTTGGCGGAAGGCCGGAGGCCTGCAAAAAGTATGAAATTGACCTATTTCACCTTGAGTCAGAGGGAAAGCTCAAGGACATCTTTGAAAAATGCAGGTCTGGAAAGAGAATGTGCGGTGACTGCAAGAAGCTCACAGTTGAATACTTGAACGCTTTGCTGAAAAGACACCAGGCCAGGGCAAAGAATGCCTTGCCAAAGGCTAAAAAGCTGGTTTACGGCTAAGCCCCTACTCTTCCCAGTCGTGCAGCTTGATTTCCTCTATTTCAATGTCGGGCAGCTTTTCCTTCATGCCTTTCACCAGGATTTTGTAGAACTGGTTTGCCTGCTTGACCATGTAGACCTTGTCCACTTGGTAGAGCTGTGCCATGTGCTCTATCTTTGTGGCTGTGTCCCCCCACTCTATCACGTCGTTGCAGGTCTTTCTCTTCTTTCCAATGGCCTTTTTTATCTTCTGCATCAGGGCGTTTCCCACTGCTATCTCGTTTGTTGCAAAGCCGAACTCACCTGACATGGCGTTGGTGTCTATGACCAGAAGCAGAATTATTTCGTGTGCCTTGTTTGCAATGGCTTGCACGAACGCCGGCTCTGCCTCCCTCTTGCTTAGCAAGGGGACGAGGACCTTTGAGCCAAACTTTTTATCAAATTGCTTGGAATTGGTTTTTTCTTTTTTCAATTATTTCACCATCTTCTTTAAGCAGCTCGCACACGATTTTTGTAATAAGTTTGTTCACGCCAAGCGCTTGCGCAATCTTTTCGGAGGAAATGCCCTTCTCCTTTTTTATCAGTGAAATCACTGCTCCAGAGTGCTTTTCGTACAGAGGGGTTTCCGCAATGTAGTACCTGCCGTCAAATCCCTTAACCCCGCGAATTTTTCCGGCCTCAATCTCTTTCTTTAACTGGATGCTTAACTGCTTTGCCTTGTTGTTGTTCATGCAGACGAGAAAGCCGTCTTTCTCAAGGCAATACTTTTCATCCGGCTTTTCTTCGGCTTTGCTTGGCTCTGGCTCCTTTTTTTGGCTTGCGTCCGACTTTTCCAACCCGTTTCCTGGTTTTTCTTCCGGCTTTCCCTGGCTGTTCTCTTGGGCCCTTTTGCCGACTTTTTGGCTTTCACCCTGCTTTGCAATCTTGATGTTCTTTTCAATTTCCTCTTTGGTCTTGTAAACAGCTCTCTTGTATTTTGGGCTGAGCTTGAATGCAACAATGCTTCTCTCACCCAACATTTCCTTGAAGCGGGTAATTTCCTCCTTTGAAAGGAGTTTTTCAAACGTTCCCTCAACCCTTTCCTTCAAGTCCGAGTTTCCAAGCCTGGAAAAGATCTTCGCATCCAAGGGATTTTCCTTGCATTCCACAAGGACCCAGATGCCGTCCTTTGCCCTGGCCAAATCATAGCTTGCATTGGGCTTCAGCCCAAGCTCTTTGAAAACCTTCTGCGGAACAAGCAATTCAAAATCTTGCCCCTTGCCTGAAACAGTAATTGCTCCCATAACCCGAATATATTAACCACTAAAAGAATTAAAAGAGTGATTTTTTGCTTATTTTCCTTCCTGTTTAATGCCCTTCAAATGCCTTTTCTGCTTTTGTATTTCTGCAAGCTCTTCAGGCGAAGCCACATACTCCTTAGCCCAATCCTTTTGAATGCGTCTCCAGTTTGCGGCCTGGGCAATTATCCTTAGGGCATGCATTATCTTAATTTTTTCAGCAGGCTTTCTTCTCATGCTTTCCACTGCTTCTTCCCAAAAGACTTGCGCTGAAAGCTCTGGAGCCTTTCTAAGGAGTTTCTTGATTTTTTTATAGTCAATGCCCTGATACTTTTCAAGTTCGATGAAAGCCCTCTCAAGACTGAGTCTCACGTCCTTCATTTTGCCACTTCTTCCTTGATGGCATGCAAAAACAAGCCTTTTTGAAATCAGGTCTTCGGCAAATTCTTTAGGCGTTGGCTTGTTTGCCCTGGGAAAAAGCTCCAGCTGCCTTCTGTTAACTCTTTTTACCATCAGTGTACGCCACCAAACTTGTATTCGTCAACCTCTTCCATTGCCTCATCAACAAGCTTTTCTTCGCGGGCAAGCTCTTTACCGGAAACCCTTTCCTTTGCCTGCTTTCCAAGCATCGTTTTCCTTATCTCAAAGAGCCTTGCTCTTATCGCATCCCTGATGAAATCGCTTCTGCTGCTAAACATGCCGTGCTCTTTGACCAGCCTGTCAATTTCCTTAACCAACTTGGGTTCAATCACAAGAGAATAGCACTTAATAGAAACCACCTTATATAACATGTTATATAACATCTTATATAAATTACTTTGCTTTTTTCGAATTAGTTCTGCGTCTTTTCCAGCAAGAGCATGGTATAGAGACCAAGCCTCTCGTTTGCCCTCTTCCCAATAAGCTTGTTCAAGTGCGGGCTTGGCGTTGAAACGATTTCCTTCTTTAGGATGCGCCACTTCTTTCCAAGCTTGGCCTTTAATTCCTCGCTGTCGAGCTTGTGCAAGTGCCCTCTTGACTCCATACCCCTGACTTTGCTTATTGCGCGCCAAAAATAGCCCTTTTCAAGGGGCACTGTTACCAAAACCTTTTTTCTCGAAACCCTAAGCAGCTCCTGAAAGGCGGCCTTCCAGTTCGGCACGTGCTCCAAGACCTCTGTGCACAACACAAAATCAAAGCTGTCTGGCTTGAAAGGAAGGGCCTCTGCATTTATCCCAAGGAAGTGGCAGCCTGGAAAATTCCTTTTTGCAGCAGGCATCTTTTCAAGTTCGTATTCGCCGCCAAAGGCGTTCTCGGAAAAACGCCGGGCCTTTCCCACGAAGTGGCCCTGGGCGCATCCCACCTCCAAAAAGAAGTCCTGCCTGCCAATGCTTCCAATCTCGTGTATAATTAACTGTTCCCTTGCCTTGTTGCCAAGAAGCCTTCCCCTGAAGTCGTGGTAGTAAAAGTTTTGGTCGTTTAGCTCTGGCATTTCATCACCTTATCCTAAAATCTGCGCTTCGTCATCTTAGCCCCTTTACAAACTCAAATACTGTGGTTGCAGCTATTGCACCACTGCCTGCTGCCACAACCACCTGGGCAAGCTCGCCTGTGGCGTCGCCTGCGATGAATATTCCTGGCTGCGAACTCTCCCCAAGCCCGTTGGCTTTAACAAATCCCTTTTCATCAAGCTTTAGGCCGAGCTTTTTTGCGAGCCCGTTCCTTGGCGTCATTCCAATGTAAACAAAGACTCCGTCAACGGCAAGGCTTTCATCCTTTCCGCCTGCCCTGCCTTTTAGCTTTAGGCCGGAAACCATTTTCTTACCCTCGATTGCAACAACCTGCTTTCCCAAAAACATTTCGACCCCTGCTTCCTTGACGTGCTTGCTGTAAATGGCGTCAAAGGCTGGCTTTTCGTCAAACTCGATTAGGAAAACCTTGCTGCTAATGCCTGCAAAGAACAGGGAAGCGTTTGCCCCGGAGTTTCCTGCCCCTATAACCGCAACCCTCTTTCCTTTAAAAGCAGGGCCGTCGCAGGTAGCACAGTATGAAACGCCCTTGCCGTAAAATTCTTTTTCCCCTGGCACGTTGAGCATTTTGTGCTTGCTTCCGGTTGCCAAAACAACGGCCTTTGCCTCAACCCTTTCCTCTCCATTGTTGATGTCAAGCTCAAAGCCCTTGCCCTTTTTTGAGATTCCGGTTACCTCTGCCGCTTCCTCAATCTCAATGTCAAAATCTTCTAAATGCTTGGCCATTTTCTGGGTTAGGTCAAAGCCCTTTATCCTTCCAAAGCCAAGGTAGTTCTCTACCCAGACAGCCAGGGCTGTCTGGCCTCCTGCTGCCCCGGAGTCAAAAATTCGCACTTTAAGGGCCTTTCTCTTGGCGTACAGGGCTGCAGTCATTCCTGCAGGCCCTGCTCCCACAATTGCAATATCTATTGCTTTTCCCATAGCAAAAGAAAATAGCTGCTAAACTTATTAAAAAAGAACCCTGTTGCGAAATTTTCCACAGGGCAACTTATTTAAACAACCTTTTCCATTATCTTTAAAAGAAAGGAGTGAATGTTTACATGGGCTTGATTGAAACACTTGACATCATAACCCTTGTCCTGGGCCTTGTGGTCTTCCACCAGGCCTACCAGACCCAGAAGAGCTTTGGCGGTTTAATGACGCACGCCTTTGTGGTCTTCTACTCTGTTGCAGCGCTCTCGCTGGCCATTGTCTTGCTTGAAATGTCCGGTTTCCTGGTCCCTGAAAACACGCCCTCAGGCATCGCATTGCACTTTGTAATGTTCGGCATACAGCTTCTCCTCGTAATCGGCATGCTCAAGCTAAAGCAAGACCCCCTAATGAGCATGGCCATAAGGCACAGGCGCCGCTGAAGGGAAATAAGGCCATTTTATTCAGCAAGTTTCTAGATGGCAGACACAAGGATTAAAAACACCTTTGTATTACATTGTATTACATGGATGTTGTTAGTTTGAGGCTTGGCAAGAAGTTTGAGTCAATCATAAAGCAGGATATTCACGACTTCAATTTTGGAACGAAGACCGAGTACATTAGGCAAGCGATAAGAGAGTTGCACGAAAGGCTTGAGACTGAGAGGGCTATCTCCAGGCTTGCAAAGGTTAAGGGCTTTGCAAAAAGGGCTGGCTACAAGGAGCCAACGCCTGAAGAGTATGAAAGGGCTAGGGAAAAGGTTGGCAGGGAAATCCTGGCCAGGTTCAAATCTCTTCAGGAAAAAAGCAATTGACTATTCTTGAAAGCCGTTCAAAGTGCTTATCCCTTGAAATAACCTCTGCTTTGTGGTTCCTGGCTATTACTGCGTGAAGTGCATCAGCAAATGAGACCCTTTCTTTTTTACGAAATTTTCTCCGCTTCTTCCACGTCTTCTTTGCCAAATCCAACCTTCTGAATTAGCTTTTTCTCTTCGAGCACTGCAAAGCACCTTTCTTCAATTTCCTGTCTTGCTAAGTGCTCTTCGAGCTCTTCAATGACTGCATCTGAATAGATTACAAGCCATTTGTTTCTCACGCACTTTTTGAAGAACTGGAAGGCAAGCTCTCCCAACGGCCTTACATTGTCCTTCCTGCCAAAAGCCAAATCCATCCAGATACCTGTGTCAACGTAGAAATTCCTCATAAAAGCGCTTGCAGGGCGCAGCCTTAAAAGCGTTTGGCGAAATTCGTTGATTGCCTGCCCCCCCCAAAGCCAACCAAATCAAAAAAAACCGGCAACCGAAAGGCATTAATATAAGGGCAATATATGAATATTTAGAAAAGAAGTAAAAAGGTGAAAATTGGATGAAGAAAGAATATGCATTTGCAGCGCTTTTCGCTTTCCTTATTCTCGTTTCTGTGCTGGTTGTTGCAGTTGATAATCCCACGTGGCTAGTAAACGTCGGTGGAGGAAATAACGTCGGTGAAGTAAATAGGCGGCTTGCTACTGCAGTGGGTATTAGTGGGGGCGGTCTTGGTTTTACCAGCTATATGAAGGATTCAGTAGCATTGCATGGTGGTACCAGTAGCTATGGTGGTGACATGGCAAAAAATGAAGGCATACAGTTTTTCGTTCTAAATGAGAGAGACAATGAAAAAAAACCCCTATTCGAAGTCTATGTTAGTGACCATACGCTTTGGGATGAAGATAACTCTTATTTTGTGATAAGGGGTGCGTCAATTTACAGCGAATTTCCAGAGCAAAAATTCCTTATTAAGGATTTAATATCAGAGCATGGAGCGGACAGTGTTTATAGCAATCTGCGCCCTTATTACTTTCCCTCTGAAGACCGGAAGACCTTTAGATTAACAATAGAACTTGATTCTGGAGTAGGTTGGAGTGACGACCCAGAACTTATCGTGCATAAGTTCGAGCTTTTGGACCGTCCAATCTTTGTTAAGGACATCGAAACGTATTTTGAGAAAGACGAAAAGGTCCCAACTTCGGGAACAGGCTCTGGACCTTCGACAGATGAATGGTGGATTCTTGAATCTTGAATAATTTTTTTTTGTGGGTGAAGGTTATTGGACAGGCGTTGGAGGAACCTCTTGGTTCTATTGGTAGTGGCTGTGCTGGCTTATGCTGGATACCTCTTTCTCCCATGGCTTTTGGTTGTTGAGCCCCCTCCTCCAGAACTTGTCTCTGATTTGGCCGAATTTGATTCCCTGTTTGAGGAAAGCGGCGTTGACTCCCTGGATATAGGGCTTGATACTGTAGTCATTTTTGACGAGGGGCTTGGCCTGGTTGAAAGCGCTTCGAGTTCCGAGGTTGCTTCCTTGAAGAATGGCTTGCGCGGCTTGCAGGCAAGTCTCGAATCTGACAGCCAGGCAAAGGAAATTCAGAAAGAGGCAGCAGGGCTTTATTTGGAGTATCTGGACTTTGTTGAGATGAAAAGGGCTTTTTATGCAGAGGTTGCGTCACTTGGGCAAAAGCAATGCCTTGATCTTCCCTATTACGCTGACCTGCAGCTGGAAAGCGATGGACTGCTTATTATGGCGGCAGAGCTTGAGGGGAAAGAAATCTTGTTTGAGGAAAGCTTTGATTCAGAGCCAATTTTCTTAATTGACCTTGAAGGCGAGGCAAACCTAAACCAGTCGCTGTGGATTATTTACAAGGACGCTTTTGACAACTGTGAATTTGCGGGCTTGGCGGGATAGCATGGGAAAGGAAAAAATTGTTTTGGTAATGATTCTCCTGCTTTTTGCAGGCAATGCCCTGGCTGTTGAATGGTCAACTGGCTGGGGGAACAAGCCATACTACTCAGGTGATTCCAAACACGGTATTTATTCTTCTGCAGGCGAAGCGCCTGCCAATAAAAATTTTATGTACGCTGTTGACCGCATCCTGATGCAGCCAATTCAGCCCTCGCAATTGCCTGA
>JAFCBY010000057.1 GCA_017610485.1 Candidatus Falkowiibacteriota bacterium | reverse complement strand
GAATGAGGCAGCGCGGTTTTGTTTTTAGTTTGGCCACTGTTTTGGTGTTCATCGTCATTGTCTGGTTTGCGGTGTTCTACGCAGGCAATGTTGAGAGGGAGGAGGCAAGCATTCTGGAAAGTTACGGCATTGCAAAGGCCGGCTTTGTTGCAGATGACTTGATTTCCGATTTGAATGTTTTGCTAGGCAGTGACGTGAACGTTTGGAAGGGCCAAGACTTTACAACGCTTTGGTTCAACGACAAGATTGGGAGCGATGTAAACAAGATGCAGTTGCTTGACTGGAACTCGTTTGTTGACGGCAATTATGGCATTTACCAGAATGCTGAGATTGTGTTGGACTTGGAAAGGCTGCTTGACGGAAAGACCGAGCTTGCCTTTAGCAATGGTCTGGTGTACGAGCATGCCTACAATCCCGATGAGAATTTTGTGCAAGTGAGGAAGGTTAATGGAACCGATACCGGCGTTTTTACCTATGATATCACTGTTTATGTTGACGGCGGGAGGCTGAACTCCTCTGTTCCCTGGGCATGCGACGCCACAGGGGACGTAAACGTGAATTTGCGTTACTCTGACAGCTATGGGGAAACCGAGAGCCTGCTTAACTGCAAGCAGGATTCCACTGCCAACTATACTTACACCGTTGACTTCCAGGGAGGCGTTGGCGGAACCCTGCAGGCCAGGTTTGGCAATGTGGACGGCAACCTGAATGCCGTGAGGGTTAGGAATGCGATTGAAAGTTCCAGCATAACTGTTTCCACCGGGATTGAGGCAGAGATGCCTTCCCCCTCCGGAGACCTTGTTTGGTACTATGATGCCGACCTAAACTATGTGCAGGATAGCGTTAATCTGAACAGGAAATTCGAGCTCGGGAGGGCATAATATTACATTTATTAAAAATTATGTCTTAACACATTAAAATTATCTCGGCCTCTTTCTTGGATTTGTTTTTTTCCCTACCTTACTTTTGACCCCTTTGGTCGTTTTCGCATTTCTCGCCCTTCGCTTTTTTTTAAATCTGGAAATGAATTTCTTAGCTTCTCTTCTGAGTGCTAAGGTTTCACGCACAGCCTCTGCGGCTGGCCTATTGTTCCAAATTGTCTCCATTGGGGAAATCAAGCTCCTGACCCCAATCACGTGTGAGCATGCAGCAATTGCAAGAGGGGTTCTCCCCGCCCTCGCTTCAGCTTGAGACTCCCAGGTAATTTTTCTCACATAGACGTCATCGCGCCTAGCCCCCACCAAATATTCAGTTCTTTTAAAATTTTCAGGGGAGGCTTCTCTAAGCCGATTAGCCAATACCGCCAATTTTCCGCCCGAGTCTGCAGGACTTGGCTCAAGAGACAAAACACGCCTTCCGCGGCTTCTAGCAAACTTTGCCAGTTCATAATACATGTTAGAGTGGGATTTTTCGATTCCCTCCCATTCCTCACGCAGTCTTGAACTATCTTTTTTTCCCTGTCCTTTAAGACTATCTTCATAAGTGTGCCTCTCAGGACTTTCCATCATTACAAGGTCGCCAGGTTCTGTTTTACTGAGGATAATCTTTTTTCCAAATTTTATCCTTTCTTCAATCATGTCTCGCATTGTAGGCCAAAGTGTTGAACTATGAAACAACTCACCACTCAAATGGGTTAATTCACACAATCGAAAATTGACTTTTTCCCTTTTCTTTGCCATCAAATAATTTTATGACGTTGAATTAATTAACCCTTTCCATGGCCTGAAATCACAACTTCAACGAGCAAACACCAGCATTTATTAATTAGAAAGACTTTATTTGTGTGATTTCAAGGGCGTGAAAGAAATGTTTGGCAGGGACAAAAAAGAAGCGGAAAAGGCTGAGGACAAGGCAGAAAAGCCGGTGGAAGAAGGCAAAGAAGAAGGGAAACCAAGGCAAAAAAGAAAAAGCCACTTAGGGCAGTGGAGAAGGCCGTGCCGGAGACGGAAAAAAGCCAGCTGGAGACGCCGATTGATGCCTTTGTCGAGCTTGTGAAAAGCCACAAGAAGATGGATTTCAAGACCCTTGCGGAGATGCTTGGATGGTCTGTTGAAAGCGTTGAAAGGGTTGGCCTCGTTTTGGAAAAGCAGGGAATCCTAGACGTGCACTACCCGACAATGGTTACCTCAAAGCCCAACATTTCGTTTGTAAATGGCCTGCCGCCAATTCCAAGATATGAAGTTTCCGGGAAAAAAATCGAGGAGTACAGCTTTTCCGTAGACTTTGTGCCGGCAACGGTAAGAATCTTCAAGGTTGCGGCAGAGATGAGGCCTATTTACCATTTGGTGACGCCCTATGTTGGGCCCTATACCCAGGCATTCTTTGAGGAGCTGAAGGAAGACATTGCGGAGCAGATTCCAATAGAGGCCTCGGAGATAACGGATTCGAAGAAGAGCAAGGAATTGAAGAAAAGGTTTTTTACAGTTGCAAAGGCAGAGCTGCAAAAGTATTTGGCTGAAAGCAAGCCGGAAGAGGTTGACATTCTTGCAGGGCTGCTTCTCCACTCAATGTACGGGCTTGGAAAGCTAGAGGTGATGATGGGGGACAATCACCTGGAGGAAATTGCAATAAACAGCGCAAGAACCCCTGTAACTGTTTACCACAAGCAGTATGGCTGGATGCAGAGCACTACTCTCATGCAGTCAGAGGACGAGATAATCAACTATGCCTCGCAGATTGCGAGAAAGGTTGGCCGCGAGATCACAATCCTGAACCCGATTCTGGACGCGCACCTGCTTTCAGGGGACAGAATAAACTCGACTTTGAATCCAATCAGTACCTTTGGAAACACGATTACAATCAGGAGGTTTGCAAGAAGGCCCTGGACAATAATCGACTTTATTGGGAAAAGCCACACAATGAACCTTGAGATGGCCTCACTTCTTTGGATGGCAATGCACTACGAGATGAGCATTGTGACTGCGGGCGGAACGGCAAGCGGAAAAACTAGCTGTTTGAATGCCTTGTCGTCAATGATTCCAAGCTACCACAGGGTCATCTCAATTGAGGACGTGAGGGAAATAATGCTGCCGCATTACATGCACTGGAACTGGGTTCCCCTAACCACAAGAAATCCTAATCCTGAGGGAATGGGTGGCATAACAATGCTTGACCTAATGCAGAGCTCACTGAGGATGAGGCCTGATAGGATAATTTTGGGGGAGATGCGAAGGAAGAAGGAGGCAGAGGTATTGTTTGAGGCTATGCACACAGGCCACTCGGTGTACAGTACGCTTCACGCTGACAGCTCGCAGCAGGTTTTAAGGAGATTGACCGAGCCGCCGATTGCCCTGCCGCCATTGGAAGTAGAGGCAATTGACCTTGTGCTGGTGCAGTACAGGGACAGAAGAAAGAATATTAGGAGGACGTACGAGATAAGCGAGGTTGAAAGCGGCGTAAGCGGGGAGGTGACAAATGGGAATCTGTCAACCCTGCAACAAAGCTCATCAGGAGACTGAACCTGCATACTGGCATGACCGAGGAAGAAATCACAAAGGATTTGGAGGCAAGGGCAACAATTCTGAACTGGGCTTCGGAGAACAAGCTGAATGAGATTGATGATGTGGGAAAGATTATGAAGGTTTTTTACAGCGAGCCCGATATTTTGAAGCGGGCCGCTGAAAGCAATGAAAGCCCTGAGAAGGTCTTCGGCGGCAAGAAGTGAATGGATAAAATTGGAGAATTGTTTTGGTGAAGAAGAATGAGAGTCAAGTTTATGCTTTTCTCGATTGAGAGGGCAAACAATGTTAACAGGCACTTTGTCTGGATTGGGGAAAGGCTGTCCGGGCTCTTTTTCAACGTCAAGTACGGCTTGCGACAGGCTGATTTGGAAATTTCCCCGGAAAAGTATTTGACCGCGGCTTTTTTCAGCGCGCTGGTTTACGGCGTTTTGTTCTTCTTTTTGCTTTATGGCCTGTTTCTCTTCAGGGATGTGGCGGTCAGTGCGGAGAACAGCCTTATTTCCCTTGCGGTTGGCTTTGCCTTTTTTGCAATGTTCCTCTTCCTGCACATTATTTACCCAGGGATTGTGGCAAAAAAGTATGCTGCCGGAATTGACCAAAACCTCTTGTCTGCGCTGAAGAGCATGCTGATTCAGGTAAGCAGTGGGGTCTCGTTGTTTAAAGCAATGGTCAATGTAAGCAAGGCAAACTATGGCACTGTAAGTGAGGAGTTTGGCGAGCTGGCAAAGGAGATTAGCGCAGGGGAGTCAGAGGCAAAGGCCTTGGAGAAGATGGCCATGAAGACCAAAAGCGATTATCTCAGGAAGGTTGCCTGGCAGCTGCTGGCCTCTTTGAGAAGCGGGGCATCGGTTCAGGGCGCGCTCAGAAGCATTGTGCAAACTTTGACAAACAGGCAGATCCGCGCCATAAAGGACTACGCTGCCGAACTAAACCTCTGGATTTTGATTTACCTTTTGCTGGCTGCCGCAGTGCCAACCCTTGGGATAACCTTTTTGGTTATTTTGTCCGCCATGGGCGGGGCTTCGGTCGGCCCCGAAATGGTTTTGATGGCAGTTCTTGGAGCGTTTGTTATGCAGGTTGCATTGATTGGGTTTGTTAAAAATAGGATGCCGAAGGTGTTTGCTTGAAGAAACTTGACAGTGGTTATGAAAGAATTTGCAAGGGCCTGTGCGAGTTTGTCCCCCAGAAAAAGAGGGAGGCCAAGGTTTTTCCACTGCTTGAGTATGCCGGCATCAACGAGAACTTTGACGTTTGGCTTGGCAAGAGAATGATGCTTTCAATGATTGCCTTTGTTGTGGGCTTTCTGCTTCCTTTGACTGTTGGAAAGTATTTTGGCCTGCTGGAGTTTTTGGAAATGGGCGTTCCCCTCGCGGTTTCTGTTGCCCTCGGCCTGGTTTTTATGGTTGGCATTTCACTGATGTTCTACCTGCATCTTTACTATATGATTGAGGGGCGTTCCTCAATGGTCGAGGAAATTTTGCCGGACTTTTTGATGCTTGTTGCAAGCAATATCAATGCCGGGATGACCCCCTTTTCAGCCTTCAGGGCAGGAGCAAGAAAGGAATTTGGGCCGTTGAGTGATGAGATAAAGATTGCCTCAACCAAGAGTTTGGGAACGAGAAGCTTTGCCTCTGCCTTGAAGAAACTGAGCACGAGAATTAGGTCCCGTGTCCTGGACGAAACGATTTCCTTCTTCAGCCAGGCAATGAAGGGCGGGGGAAAGCTGACAAGGCTGCTTGAGACAAGCGCCCTGGATTTGAGGGCAACCCAGGAAATAAAGAAAGAACTGCAGTCCTCTACAAGGATGTATGTTTTGTTCGTTGCGTTTGTGATAATTGTTGCAACACCCCTTTTGCTCGCGGTTTCGATACAGTTCCTTGGCATGATTGCAAGCATTCAGGCGGAAAGCAATGTTGGCCTTGGAAGCGAGGTTGGCTCGGTCGCCTTTCTCTCGGCGGAGATGTCAATTACGCCTGACTTTATGATGAATGTTTCCTTCCTTCTCCTGCTTGGAAACGCCTTGCTTGCAGGCCTGTTTATTGGAGTTATTGGCCAGGGCAAGGCAAAGATGGGGTTGCGGTACAGCCCCCTTATCTTCATCGTATGCATCATAGTGCTTTTTGGCTCGAACTTTGTGCTTGGGCAATTTTTGGGAATTTAGTTTGGCTTCTGCCGGCGTGAAAAAGGTTTATAAATGAGGAAAACCTTTGTTTAAACAGTTTTTAATAATTTTTTTGGAGGGAAAATGTGATGAATTCAAGAGGTCAAGGAACGACTGAGTATTTGATTATTCTTGCGGTTGTCATTGTAATTGCCTTGGTTGTTGTTGGCGTAATGGGCTGGTTCCCGGGTCTTTCAACTGGCATTACTGAGAGCCAGAGCAAAGCCTACTGGATGGGGGCCTCACCGCTTGCAATCACCGACTGGCAGCTTACATCAACTGCCACCGAAGCAACCTTTGCAATGCGGAATATGACCACCGATGTCATCCAGGTAACTGAGATTAGTGTTGACGGTGTGGCAATTGTTGCAACAGATGTGAACATTGCTGCTGGCTCAACCACAAACGTTACCGGCACCACTGGAGTGGCTTGCACAAGCGGTTCTGCCTACCAGTCCAATGTGACAATCAGCTACGACGTCATAAACGGCATTTCTGGGAAGACGCAGACAGGCCAAAAGCCACTGGTTGCAATCTGCCCGTAAAACGGCTGAATTTCTTTGTTTGATTGGGAAGAGTTTCTCTTCCCCCTACTTTTTAATTTAAGGCATTGGACAGGCTATGCTTTTAGTATGCTATTTAAATCTATTGCTCTTTTTTTTATAGGGGAGAGCTATGCTTGAAGAGGAAGAAAAAGGGGAGTCCCAGGACGAAAATAAGCCCGATGCAGAAAAGGCTGTGAAGGTCAACGGCTTGAATATTCCCAAGATCGACCTGGTTGAACGGGTTAAGAGCGTTGACAAAAGGCTCTTGTTCTTTTTGCTTGTTCTTTTTGTTCTTGCCTTTGGGACAAGGGCTCACCTGCTCAAATATGACCTGCTTTTTGGGTTTGACAGCTATTACCACGCGAGAATGGCCGGCACTCTAATTGAGACAGGGGTTGTGCCCGAAATTGACCCAATGTCCTACTACTTTATGGAAGGAGGAGTTCCTGCGCCAAAGAACCAGTTTTTGTGGCATTTTAGTGCCGCGATTTACAACGTCACCACCCTTGGCAGGGGATATGACAAAGAACTCTGGATACAGTATGTGAAGTGGCTGCCGGCCCTGTTTGGGGCCCTGACAGCCGTCGGAATGTTCTTTTTGGGGAAGGAAATGTACGGCAAGAAGGCGGGCTATGTAATGGCTATGGTTGCCGCGATTATCCCAAGCTTTGTTTACAGGACGCTTGCAGGCTTCTTCGAGGAGGACTGCCTTGGCTTCCTGTGGTTTGTAATTGGAATGGTGTTCTTTGTAAGGGCGGTGAAGATCCCTGTCTTCAACAGAAGAGGCCAATGCGGTTCTTTCAGGCCTTTTCTTCGGAATTATGGCGATTACCTGGGAGATGTTCCTGCTTGTTCCGCTTGTGCTAGGCCTCTACTTTGTGTTTGCAATGATGCATATCTACACCAAGATGGGTCTGCGGAAAATGTATGACTTTGTAAGGCTGTTCGCTGTTTCGTTTGGCCTTTTTGCGGCGATTGCAACCATAAACTACAACCCTGGCTGGATAGACAGGGCAATCAGCTATGCAACCAACTCTGTTTCAAAGGCTGCAACTGGGATGGGAATGCCTGATGGAATGGGGGTTACTGCAATGGCCGTTGTTTTGGCGGCGTTTGTTGCCTTTGTGATCTTCATTGCCTACAGCAACAGGTCGGAAGCGAAGAAGGAGTCCGGCGCAAAGACAATAAATTTGATTGCCATGATTTTGCTCTACCTTGCCTTAATCTCGCTTGCAATAACCTTTTTGACAATTCCGGCTCTCTTTGAGGAAAGCTCTGTTCTTGGCAGGACAGTGGGGGAGGAGAACACAGGGTACCAGTTCTTTGGCGTGAAGTATAACGCGCTCATAATTTTCCCGGTGCTTGCAATGCTTTTGATTCCAATAAGGCTGTTTAGGGACAGGAAGGACCATCTAAGCGCCATGATTTTCTTCTGGATTTTGATAACCTTCTTTATGGCCTGGTACAAGCTGAAGTTCACTTACACTTTTGGCCTGCCGATTGCGGCGGCAGGAGGCCTGATAACGGCGGAGATATTTTATTATCTAAAGGAAAGGACAAACCTTGAGCAGAAGTCGGTTGCCGTATGCCTTGCCTTTATGCTCTTGGTTGGCATTGCCTCCGCAACAATTTTTGTTCCGGATAAGGTCCCACATATTGAGATTGGGTATCCTGACTGGAAGGCTGCCTTGGACTGGATGAAGGACCCTGAGAACGTGGCAGAGGACGCAAAGATGTTCAACTGGTGGGACGAAGGCCACTGGATAAGCTTCCTTGGGGAAAGGGCGGTTTCTGCGGACAACAGGAACATGAGCTTTGAGAGCAACCGGGACTTCTCCCTTTTTGCGATTACAGAGGACCTCAATGAGGCTATAAGAATTGCAAAAGAGTACGATTTTGACTACATTGTAATGGGCAGTGACATGTTCCAAAAGGTTGGCTCCTTTGGATTCTATGCCTACAACACGATGAACAGCAATGACGAGCGCATCATCAATTTTTTGATTGCACCGCATTCAGCCATGCCCTGCAGCAAGGATGGCGAAGAGTATGTCTGTGGAGGCAACAGGTTCAACGAGCAGGTTATGGCAAGCATTCCAACAAAGTGGACTATTCAGTCCAACCAGATGTTTGAGGGAAACGGCCTGACAATTCCACTGTACGTTTACAGGGCCGAGGACAACTCAGAGCTCTACATAGTTAACCCTGCAGTAAACCAGAGCATGCTTGGAAGGCTTTGGTTCAAGGAAGACGAGGCAATGAAGTACTTTGAGGAAGCCTACGCCGGCTTTGGCATGCGATTCTTCAAGGTTAAGAAGGAAGCACTGCCTGACTGAAAGCCTTGAGGCGAAACATAGGTATGGAAAGCTAGCAAAAGGGAAAAAAGTTTCTGCCAAGGAAATGATGAAGAGCTTGCGCAATAAGCGTGACAGATTCTAGCCTTTTTGATACCTTAAAAAAAACATTTTTTGTTACAATCACCAAATTGTTGCGTTTTTTAAATCTTTAACAGTTGATTAGATTATGTATGCCTTGCTTGTGACGCTATTGGTTTGCTTTTTTGCAGCCTACTTTGTTACAAACTACTTTTTGCCAATGCTGGCCTCCAGGATGAAAAACAGGAAGATTGTCGGCATTGACATGAACAAGTTCTCCAAGCCAAGGGTTTCGGAAATGGGTGGCGTCTGTGTCTGGCTTGGATTCAGCACAGGAATAATTGCAAGCATTTTCATTTTCTCATACCTTAAATGGATCGATATAAACCTCAGCTTTGTTTTGGCCGGCCTGAGCACTGTTGCAATGGTTGGCTTTTTGGGAGTGATCGACGACCTTGTCGGCTGGAAGAACGGCATAAGGCAGTGGCAGCACGCTTTGATTCCGGTTTTTGCCGCGCTGCCGCTAATGGCGGTTAAGGTAAGCAATCCACCGGTCATCCTTCCACTTATTGGCTTTGTTCCAGCCCAGTACATCATCCCATTCTTTGGCGCAGTAAGCTTTGGTGTCATCTACAGCCTGATTTTTGTGCCAATTGGGGTTACTGGCGCAAGCAATGCTGCCAACATGCTTGCAGGCCTGAATGGATTGGAAGCAGGCCTGGGAAGCATTATTCTGGGAACTTTGATGATTATTGCGCTTGGAACCGGGCAGATTGAGGCAGCCATTGTCTGCATTGCAATGCTTGGCGCCCTCATAGCCTTTTTAAGATTAAACTGGTTCCCGGCAAAGGTGTTTGGCGGGGATTCTTTAACTCTGATGATTGGGGCAAGCATTGCCATCGTCTCCATTCTTGGAAATATGGAAAAGGTCGGCATTCTGCTGATGGCAATGTACTTTGTGGAATTGATTTTGAAGGGGCGCTTCAGGATGCAAAAGGAGAGCTTTGGCATTCCAACCAAGAAAGGCTTTTTGAGGCCCCCGACCTACACGGCGAGCATGACCCATGTGGTAATGAGGCTTGGAAAGTTTACAGAGAGGCAGGTTGTCGGGATTTTGCTTGGATTCCAGACACTCATCAGCATTTTCGTGTTTTCCCTGTCATACTTCCAGCTGTTCTGAGGTTGATTTGTTTGAAGCAAGGAAAGGTTTGCCTGGCCTGCAGTGCAGGGGGGCATTTGACGGAACTGCTTCAGTTGGACAAGGCCTGGAAGGGCAGGAAGCATTTTTTTGTCTCCGACAAAAGGCTGAACGCAATTGACCTGGCAAAAAACGAGCAGGTTTACTTTGTGGAGTGCCCGAGGAGAAACCCCCTGAAGCTCGTTTTGAACATCGGGCAGAGCCTGGGAATTTTTTTCAGGGAGAAGCCGGACGTTGTGGTCAGCACAGGTGCAGACACCGCAATTCCAATCTGCCTGGTCGCAAGGCTTTTTGGAAGGAAGGTTGTGTTTATTGAAAGCTTTTGCAGGATCAAAAAACCCAGCCTGAGCGGAAAAATAATGTACAGGATTGCCAACCTGTTCCTCGTGCAATGGGAGCAAAACAAGGAATTCTTTCCAAAAGCGGAATTTGTCGGGAGCGTATTCTAATGCGCGTTTTCGCCAGTGTGGGAACCCACCCCCAGCCCTTTGACAGGCTGCTGAAGGAGCTTGACAGGATTGCAGGAAAGGGAAGGCTGAGCCTTTTTGCCCAGATTGGCAATTCAAACTACGAGCCGAAGAATTTTCCGTTTGAAAGGTTTTTGAACGAAAAGGAGTACCGGCAGAGGATTTTGGAGGCCGACATTCTGGTAAGCCACGGCGGGGCAGGAACAATAATCAACGGGTTAAGGCAAGGAAAGAAAGTTGTTGTTGTGCCGCGCTTGAAGAAATTTGGCGAGCACACAAACGACCACCAGCTTGACTTGGCCGAGGCGCTTGCAGGGGAAGGAAAGGTAATTTCTGTTGAGAAGATGTCTGGCTTGAGACAGGCATTGAAGAGGGCTGCTTTCTTCAAACCAAGGATTGCAAGCAACAGGCAGAAACTGATAAAAAGGATTGCGGAGTTTATTGATTTAGCATGATTAAAGACCTTGTCTCAATCATTGTCCTGAACTGGAACGGCATTGGCCTGACAGAGAAATGCCTGAAGGCAGTAAAAAAGGAAACCAAACACAGGCCGTACGAACTCATCCTGGTTGACAACGGAAGCGATGAGGCAAATGTGAACAGGCTTAAGGAGTTGAAAAAGCTTGGCTTTATTGACAGGCTTATTGAGAATGAAAAGAACACAGGCTTTTCCTTTGCAAACAACCAGGGCTTTGACGCCGCAAAAGGAGACTATGTTTTCATGCTCAACAATGATACCCTGCCGAGGAAGGGCTGGCTTGGAAGCGTTTTAAGGGTTTTGAAAGAGAATCCTGATGCTGCAGCAGTTGGCTGCAAGCTCGTTGACCTGAAGCCGTTTAAGGAAAAGGAGTTTGAGCTAAGGCCAGACCGGGTTGTAACGACAACATGCGGGGCAGCAATGCTTATCAGAAAAAGCGCTCTGAAGAAAATAGGCTATTTGGACGCAAAGCACTTCAGCCCGATTTATGGGGAGGAAACAGACTGGTGCTATAGGGCGAGGCTGAAGGGGTTTAAGGTAATGGAGACAGACAAGGCGATTGTTGTCCACATCGGAAGCCATGACACCAAGAAGGGCAGGGGCAGGGAGAGCGCGTTCGAGCTCATGAACACCTACAGGCTAAAGGCAAGGCTCTACAACCTTACAATCCCCCAATTTTGGGGACATGTGCCAGGCCTTGGCCTCATATTTGTCAATGCTGCAAAGGACGGCCTTCTCCCGTCCCTCCTCAAAACATATCGGAACAATGCCAGGAACGCAAAAGAGATTTTGCGCGAGAGAAAGAAGAGAAAGGCAAGACTTTTTTAGGGGCTGTGAGTTTCTAGCGGGAAAACAGGCCTGCTTTGGAGGCAGCCCTGTGTTCCGACAGTGTGGGTATTCTTGGCCTTTGCACCTTTTTGTAGATTTCTTCGAACTGGGCTGCAATTGACTTGATTGAGTAAAGCTTTTTTGCCCTCAGCTGGGCCTTTTTTCCAAGCTCGTCCCTCAAAGCAGGGTTTTCAATGAGCTTTATCAGGCAGAAGGCAATGCTTTTCGCGTCCTTTTGCTTTGGAAGCAGGGCTGTGTCTCCCACCGTGGGCGCGACCTCTCCAGAGGCGGTTGCGACAATCGCCTTTCCTGCAGCCATGCTCTCCATCAGGGCAATGGACGTAGTGGCCTTGAAGGCAAAGCTGTGTGCAACGATGTCGGCCGCCGCGTAGACAGAGGGAATTTTTTCGTTTGGAACCGCCCCAAAGAAGAAGACATTCTCTTTAAGGTCCAAATCCCTTACAAGGTGCTCGAGCATTGCCTTTGACTGGCCGTTCCCCACAATTGCGTACTTCCAGCCGGGGTGCTTTTTTACAACGATGGCCATTGCCTTTATGATGTAAGAAATGCCTGCCGCGTTTGTGCTGTGCAGGGGTTTGGCGCTCACAATCCAGTTCATTCCCCTCTCGAAGAGCTTGGGGTAGGGGCTGGCCTTCTTTGAAAATTTTTCCACGTCGACAGCTCCCGGAATTATGTGAATTTTCTTTTTTGGAATTCCCCAGGGAAGGAAGAATTTGTCCACAACAAAGCTGCTCCAGGAGACAACTGCGTCAAAGTTTATTTTTGGCAGGAGAAACCGGTTTATGGCAAACACTGCCTTGAGGTTCAGGCTTACCGCCTGCTCGCTTAGGTATTCCACGGCCAGGACAAGGGGCTTTTTTGTGGCTTTTTTTACAAAGTGGCCGATCAGGCCTGGAAAGGCGTCGTTTTGCGCGTGAATCACGTCCGGCTTGAAGCGCTTTGCAAGCGAGGCGGCCTTCCAGGCGAGGAGCGCGTACTCAAACTTGTGGAAGGCATGGTGCCCCAAAGTCGGGCAGTGGTATACCTCAATGCCGAGCTTTTTTTCCTTTTTTGTGAATTCCTTTCCGCCTGCGGTGAAGACGAGGATTTCGTGCCCGTTCCTGCGCATTTGCTGGAGGAAATTGCTTACGAATTGTTCCCCTCCGCCGCTGCCTCCAATGGAGTAAGTGTGTGTTATGAAAAAGATTCGCATGCAAAAATAAACTGTTGAAGGCTATAAAAGGGTTTTGAAAGGCCCATTTTTCGGAGATTGAACCAAAACACTGTTTAAAAAGGCCCATTTATAATCTCTATACAGAGGCGTTTTTCTTGAATTATTACTTGTTTCAGGCAATTAGATCAGGGCAGAGATTCCTTTTTACAAGGTATTTTGGAGTTAGGAAGTTCTTCAACGCGATGGGATTATTTGCCCAGTTTGGGCTGCTTAAGAACTCGAGGGTAATGGGCTATCCCCTAAAGCTTACTTTGGACCCGACAAGCATTTGCCAGCTGCGCTGCCCTTTGTGCCCGACAGGGCAGGGGGCAGGCGGGAGAAGCCTGGGAAAAATGGAATTTGGGAATTTTAAGGGGCTTGTGGATGAGATGGCGCCCTACCTTTACGAGATCGACTTGAATAACTGGGGCGAGCCATTTTTGAACAAGGATTTGGTGAAGATGATTGAATACAGCCATGGGAAGAGAATTAGGACAAGCGTTAACACCAATTTGAATGTTGGGCTGTCAGAGAAGGGGGCTGCAGCACTGGTTGGATCAGGCCTTGATGTTTTGTATGTTTCAATAGACGGAATCACGCAGAAGACCTATGAAAAGTATAGAAAGAAGGGAAATTTAGGAGTTGTTTGGGACAACCTGAGGCTGGTTTCGCAGACCAAGAAAAGGCTGGGTGTGAAGAGGCCTGAGATTGTGTGGCAGTTTTTGGCAAACAGGTTTAATGAGGGAGAGGTGCCAAAACTTGAGGCAGTAAGGAAAAGGCTCGGCGTTGACAGGCTTGTTATTGGAATGTTAAGGTCTGATATGGGAAAGGAAATTTTTACCAAGGACAAGGACAAGGTTGAGAGCATGCAGAAATGGCTGCCGAAAGACGAGGAGTTGAGCAGGTATGACTACTCTTCAAAGGAGAGGAAGCTTAGGAAGAAGTTCTGCCATTTTCTCTGGTTTGTGAGCGTTGTCAACTGGAATGGCTCTGTTAGCCCCTGCTGCGGTTCATACTTTGAAAAGCTTGATTTTGGAAACGCTTTTGACAAAGGATTTAAAGCGGTTTGGAACAACGAAAAATATATGGCTGGCAGGAAAGCAGTTGCCTCCGGGAAGGAGACCGGCACGGTTTGCGATAATTGCCTTAGAACAGGCTTTATAGAATGAAATTTTTGTTGATTGGAAAAAAGAGGTGAATGCAATGGAAAATGTTTTGGTTACGGGCGGCGCGGGCTTTGTGGGTTCGCACATAGTGGACGAATTGGTTAAGAGAAAGAAGAAAGTGAGAGTTTTTGACAATTTGATTGGCGGAGACCAGAATGTAAAGGGCTTTCCCAAGGGAGTTGAGTTTGT
>JAFCBY010000153.1 GCA_017610485.1 Candidatus Falkowiibacteriota bacterium | reverse complement strand
GGTTGCGGTAGACCACGACTCAAACGTAGTCCAAAAACTAATAAACAAAAAATTTCCAATCGTTTACGGCGAAGCCAACAACAGGGAACTATGGCAAAAAATAGGGCTTGCAAAAGCAAAAGTCCTGCTTCTAACAATCCCAGACACAAACAAAGTCACTACAGTAATCCAAAACGCAAAAAAAATAAATCCGAAAATAGTCGCAATCGCCAAAGCAAGAAACTTCAAAGACGCACTAGAATTGTACAAAAGCGACGCAGACTACGTTGTTCTGCCGGAAGTCGTAGGCTCCAACACCCTGCTAAAACACCTGACACACTTTCTGGAAACAGGACACAGGCACAGAATATCAAACCTGCAAGGCGAATTCATCACATACTTAAAAGAAAAAACAAAAGAAGAAATGTGAATGAATATAGTAAAAGAGTAAAAACCTGTTTTGAAAATCTATATTAGCCAGATACAATCTGGTTAATTGTCAGATCATCATTGGCAAGTATTCATGGTAATATAAGGCTTTAAAGTATTTGGAATAAAGGAATAAAGTTGCAAACTAAGGGGAGCAAATAATGCTTAATAAGCCAAACAATAGCTTTTTATTACATTTTGTTATAAATTATATTGGTGATTTTGTGACTAAAGCTGTTATTGATTTTCATGAAAGGCAGGACAGGGTACTAACCATTGTGAAGGGGAAGTATGGTTTGGGCAATAAGTCTGAAGCGGCTAATTTGATTGTTTCAAAATTCGAGGATGCTTTCCTTGAACCTGAACTAAAACCAGAATACAAAGAAGAGATTCTAAAAGTAGATAAGGGCAAATTTGAGAAGTTTTCAAGTGTGAAAGGATTAAGGGCGGCACTTGAAGATGCGTGAATTTGAATTAAGCCTTAAGCTTAAACGAATCCTGAAGAAACTCGTTAAAAAGGACAAAGTAAGGTATGAAGCGACTATTAAGAAAATTAATGAAATATGCTCTAATCAGAACATAGAGCACTACAAAAACCTATCTTACGATTTGAAAGAATTCAAACGAGTTCACGTGCTTTCACATTTTGTCCTGATTTTCAAATTTGACAAAAAAACCGGAAAAGTCAAGTTTGAAGACCTCCAGCACCACGACGACATTTACAGAAAATGAAAAGGAATCAAACACAACTTAATGTATAGAAGGGGTAGGCTGAAACAACGTAAAAAGTTATATTACCCTGAATACATCAGGCTAATTGTCAGATCATCATCGGCAATAAATTAGGCTGTAAAAGGATTATTAGAACGAGCAGGACATAGTAAGCTCGATTGAAGGGGCTTTGGCGGCAGGCGCCTCAAAGGTCTTCTTCAGCAGGCTTCAGTTCAAAAAGGAGTTTGACGGGCCAAAAAAGACAGGCGGCTATTCCAGTGAATACCGGGGCATTGCAGAAAAATGCCCATAGTAAACCACATTACTTTGAAGCTAGATCGATTTTTTGGGAACCTCTTTGATTGTCCCATTGCTCACTTTTAGAATTCGCTGCGCGATTTTTTCAATGAAGTACCGGTCGTGCGAAATTGCAAGAATTGCACCGTTGTAATTCAGGAACGCGTTTTCAATT
The DNA here is from genome assembly GCA_017610485.1 of Candidatus Falkowiibacteriota bacterium. Lineage (GTDB taxonomy): Archaea > Iainarchaeota > Iainarchaeia > Iainarchaeales > JAFCCL01. Next base: position 418 of record JAFCBY010000153.1, on the reverse strand, counting down.
ATTTCGCAGGCGTCGATGTCCAGGTGGTTGGTTGGCTCGTCAAGCAAAAGCAGGTTGGGTTTTTTGATGAGTGTTTTGAGCAGGTTGAGCCTGGACTTTTCTCCCATGGAAAGCTTGGAAATCGACTTGAAGACGTCTTCGTCGGAGACAAACCCCAGCATGGACAACTGCTGGCGCGTTTTGGCAAAGTCCTCAAAGAACGGATAAATTTCGTCATACAGGGTGGCCTCGGTTGACAGGTCTTTGAGCTCCTGGTCCACGTAGCCAAGCTTTGCCTGGGAGTCCAAAATTATTTTGCCGGAGAGTGCAGGAACACGCCCTTCAATTGTTTTGAAGAGCGTGCTTTTGCCCAACCCGTTTTCGCCGATTAGAACAGTCCGCTGGCCAACCCCCACATTGAAATCGATGTGGGAAATGA
>JAFCBY010000056.1 GCA_017610485.1 Candidatus Falkowiibacteriota bacterium | reverse complement strand
GCAGCATTACAATGCCAGATCTAATCGGGCAGATTGCCAGCTGGAAGTCTGGAGAGCCCTGCCCAGAAATCCCCGACGCAAACTATGAGGGATTTGGGAATGTTACAAGGGGTGCGGAAGACTGCCCAACCCCCTATGAAACATACCATGTAGACAGCTTGGAGGATGACGGAAGCCAGGGCACTTTGAGGGACGCGGTTTCAGAGGGCTGCAGACGCATTGTCTTTGACATTGGAGGCACAATTATTTTAGAAGGCAGCCTGAATATGCCTTATTCATATGTAACCATTGACGGAGAGACCGCCCCTGCCCCAGGCATAACGATTGAGCAGCCGGGAAGCATTGCAACAGTGATTGAGGCAACATCCCGATCAGGGCCATCACACGACATAATCATCCGCTACATGCGCTTTGATGGCCAGTCAGGAGGGATACATCCTTTTGAAAGAGATGTCCTGGGCTTAGACGGCGAATATGCCCCAGTTTACAACATTGTTATTGACCATGTTACAGGCATAGAGTCCAATGACGGGATATTTGACATTTGGCACAGGGTCTACGATGTTACCATCTCCTGGAACCTGATGAGGGACACAATGGTTGCAATGCACCTTGCAGACTCCAGTATGGGAACAACCCGCGAGAATATCTCGTTCCATCACAATGTGCTCTACCACAACAACGAACGGCAGATAAATCTTGACCAAGGCGACCACCTCAACATTGATTATGTGAACAACGTAATCTATGGATGGGGCTGGATGGAAGGCGGGGCTGCCGGTCTTAAATTTACAAACCTGCCTGGAACAAGGTCCACCATAAATGTAGAGAACAATGTTTACCATTTCGTGCCGGGCCCGCACAACATCAACGGCGACGAGCATATAGGGAACCCGTCCGAAGACCAGGCTGTGGTCTTCTTCAACGGCGGCAGGGACAGCTTTATAGCAAACGGGAGCCTGGCATACTTCAACGGAAACATTTTCCCGCCAAGGGAAACCGATGCCAATTCAACCTCGGGGAGGAATGCAATCCCGGCATATGCCAAAGTGACCAAGTACGACGCAAACACATTGGGAGACACAGTTGTTCCATGCGCCGGCACCCACTTCCCAACCCAGGAAGAAATAGACCTCTTGAACGAGGTCAGCCTTGCCCTTGGCGGCAGTGGCGGAGCATGCAGTAACTGAACAGGGTCATCGAGCCGAAGGCGAAGATGGCCCAACCCCAGCCGGGTTTGCGGCTACTTAACCTTGTACAGCCATATTCTCCAAGGGGAGTCATCCCTTTCAAATGTGTGCAAAAGGGTCAGGCTGTTTTCCTCGGTGTTCTCAATCTCAAGTGCGGAGAACACATAGTCAGCGCCCAATTCCTTCAAGGCCTGTGTGTTTAGCTCCAGGTTTTCGAGTTTGCCGGCAATGTCCTTGGTCTGCATTGTGTTTCCCTCAAGTTCTGCCGGGTACAAATAACAGCGGTTTCCCCAGCCATCAAAGTATCTTTTCAAATGGTTTGGGCTCTTTTCAAGCTCTTTCTCAATGACGGCCCTGAACCTGTGCTTGTATTCAAGGAAATAATTGTGTTGGTAGGAATCCAGAGTGTAGAAGCCGTTGTATTGTGAGATGCCTGGATGGATGCCTATGCTTACAATCCTGTAATCGCTTTTGTTCACGCCAATAAAGTTGTCTATTTCCTGGAACAATTCAACCGAATAGAATTCATTAAAGGTAATGCCCTGGCTTAAAACCAGGCCAAGGCCACCTGGCTGGACAGAATCACTACTGTAAGAAAAGAGGAAGGCCGCCTGCAAAATTATCAAGGCAAATGCAATCTGCCGCCCGTATTTTAGCCTGTCAAAAATTGTTTTTAGCGAGAGGGCAAAGACAATGGGCCACAAAAGCGGAAACAGGAAGGTTAGCCTGTTAAAGCCAAATGTCCTAAGCAGTGTTACCTTGTCCTTCAACGGTTCCAAAACATCCCAGCCCTTGAAAAACTCGGCAAAAATAGAGATTGCAAGAATGACTGCCAAAAGCTTTACTATGAGACTTTGCCCAAGCCTTTCAAGAAGCTTTCCCTGCTTTCTAATGAAAATTACTGCAAGCGCCATTGCGGTTGCAACGAAAACAAAATAGTAATGCAGGCTCATTCCAAACAGGCTGTTGTTGCCATAGATGAATGTCCTTGCGCTTCTTCCAAGAATCATCACAAAATTGTTTGGATAGCCCTCAAATTCGATTCTGTGTGACACAAAATTGGGGTTAAAAAACATTGTGAAAACAAGCCTGTACTCAACTATTAGGAAGATTAGGCCCATGAAAATTATTGCAATTAAAAATTTCCAATTTGTCTTTTTTCGCCTGGTAAGGTCAAAAAGCCAAAACAGAGCCATTGCAAACAAGAAAAACACAAAGCTCAAAGTAAATTCAGAATAGAACGGTATTAATGCAAGAACAAGCCAGTCAAGCTTTCTGGAATGCCCTGACCTCACGTTCAAAAAGCAGTAAAGCGCAAGAGGCAGCCCTGCAAGGCTAATCCCCCCAAGAGGCCAGAGTGGAATAAGGGCAAAGCAAAGGGCAATCCCTGCCACCAAGCCAGCGTACTTTTCCTCCGCCAAAAAATGCCTTTTCAGCAAAAGATACATTCCGGCAAATGCAATTATGTGAATCAGGAAAATGTGCAAAAGGTAAACAGCAAAGGGGAAGGGGATCAAGGCAGAAAAGACAATAAGGTTTAACTCGGAACCGTAGCTGCTTCGCGGCAAGCCATTCATGACATTCGGAATTGTTGAATCAAGGCCCCCGAAGAGCTGGCCGCTTTCAACAAGAACTTTTGACCAGACAAGGTTTGAGTCAATTGTGTCAGCCACCAAGACAGGAATGTCCTGGCCAAGAACGAGAAACGGCACCAGATAAAGGAAGAGAACAAAGAGCGAGGCGCTCAACGCCCTATTCTCCGAAATTTTTTGCATAAAAGAGCCCATAAAACAAATCATTTTTGCAGGAAAATGCTTTTAAGCGTTCTAAAATTGTTACAATCATTGAATTGAAAAGATTTAAATTCTGCCCCCACAATATATCTTGCAGGTGGTTGAACTGAATATCGGAGTAAAAAAAGCATTCATTTTGGCCGGAGGCCTTGGAACAAGGCTCAGGCCGGTTACTTTGGAGCTGAGCAAGCTTGTTCTCCCTGTTCAGGGCAAGCCATGCCTGCAGTGGAACATAGAGCTTGTCAAAAGGTTTGGAGTGGAGGACGTAACCCTCGCAGTTGGCTACAAGCACGAGCAAGTGCAGGAAAAGTTTGGCTCCGGTGAAAAGATCGGGGTTGAACTCCACTACAATGTTGAAGAGGATTATATGGGCACGGCAGGCGCCCTGAAAATTGCCGAAGAACACTTTAAGGAAGAGCCAAGCTTTATCGGAATGAACGGAGACGAGATAAAGGACCTGGACTTTGCCACAATGGCAAAAGTGCACGAAAAGAATGATGCAATTGCAACAATTGCCCTTACAACAGTAGCCTACACCAAGGCAGGAGGCCTTGTAAGGTTTGAAGGCGAGAAGGTCACGGAGTTCAGCGAGCACCCTCCAGACGAAGACGAAGGTTTTAAACTGATTCACGCAGGAGCCTACATCCTGAACCCAAAGGTCTTTGACTACATTCCTACAGGGAAAAAGTTCAGCATTGAGAAAGAGGTCTTCCCAGTATTGGCAGAGGAAGGCAAGCTCTGCGGTGTCAACATGGACACAAGGCAGTTTCTCCAAACAGACACCCTTGAAAGGTATGGGAAGGCAATCAAGGAATGGAAAGGGTTTACCCCAGCCAAGTGAATGAGAATGGCTGCAAAGAAAAAAATCAAGTCTAATTCGCCGCTGAGGAGAAGAATAAGGCGCCGCATAAGAAAAGTGATTGGGCCGAAGCAAGAAAGCCTAAAGCCAGCCTTCAAGGACGGACTGATTTTTCACAGTCAGGTCAGGGTCGGCAAGAAGGTTCCGTTCGGAGACGGCAAAAAGGTTCAGATTGGAAGGGGCTTGGAAACCAAGGAGATAAAGGAGAAAAGCACTGCGATTGTTGTAACAAAGATTAGGTCAATGAAGGGCAAAGCACATGAAGACTTCAAATCCAGGAGAAGAAAAGACGAGCACCACAAGACCGGGTTTGGAAAAATTGTGAGGAAACTGTATCATGTTGATGAGCTGCCACAAATCATTAGCGTTCTCAAAGGAGACCTTAAATTGGCCGGGATGAGGCCGTTACCAAAACAGGATTACCGACTGCTTTCACCCGAACTGAAAAGAATTTATGATGAAGTTGGACCAGGCTTGCTTGGGTTGGTTTACGTTTGCAAAAGCAAGAATCCTACAATGAAAGAATATGCCAAAGTTGCAAAAGAATTCTACGAAATGTGGAAAAAGAACAAGGCAAAGGCATACCTTGTTTTTGGGAAAAAAGCCCTTGCGGGATCCAAGGGCAGGGAAATTCCGACATCTGGAATGAGAAAGGAATAGTTTTTCTTTGCACAAGCCTTTAAATTCCTTTTTCCGAAGAAATTAATTGTGGTTTGAATGGATTTATCAAAAAAGGTTAGGACAATTCCGCACTTTCCAAAGGAAGGCATTTTGTTCTACGATGTCATGACCCTGTTCCAGGATGCGGCTGCCTTCAGGCAGGCGATTGATGAGCTGGTGGAGCATTTCATGAAAAAGGATGTGCACTTTGACAAGGTCGTGAGCATGGAGTCACGCGGTTTCATTCTTGGCGCAATCCTTGCCTACGAGTTCCATGCCGGCTTCGTGCCGCTTAGGAAGCCGGGCAAGCTTCCCTGGAAGACAATCAGCCAGGAATTCGAGAAAGAGTACGGCAAGGACAGTTTTGAGATACACGAGGACGCGATTGAGAAAGGCGAAAGCGTTTTGATTGCTGACGATCTCCTTGCAACTGCGGGGACCGCTAAGGCCGCAATTGAGCTGGTTGAGAGGCTTGGGGGTAAGGTTAACGGAATGGGTTTTCTTGTTGAGTTGACTTTCTTAAAGGGAATAGAAAAGCTTAAGGGCTATGATACTTTCTCTTTGCTCAAGTACGACAGCGAGGAAGTGGAAGAAAGAGGGAAAGAGAAGATTTAAATATAACTTCGAGTATAATTTTATTATAGGTGATGTTATGGAAGTTTTGGTCAAGACAAGAAAAATTGGTGGTTCGGTTGTTGCAACCATTCCAAAACCAGTTGTGGAAAAAGAAGGCATAAGAGGGAACGAATTTGTAAAGCTTGATATAAAGAAGGTCAAAAAAAGTTTTTTTGGAAAGCTCAAGGGGATTGGGTCATTTACTGAAAAAGACGAGCTTAACATCGAATAGGGGCAAACATCAATGAAGGTAATAGTCGACAGCTATGCTTGGATTGAATACTTCGAAGGAAGCAAGAAAGGCCTTTTGGTAAAAAAAATAATAGAGAATGAAAACAAGGACCTGTTTTGCTCAGCCTTAACAATCTCGGAAATTGTAAGCAAAAGCGAGAGGGCAGGAAAAGACAGTGATCAATATGTTGAAGCCATACAGTCACTATCCCGCGTTTTAAAAATAGACGAAGATGTAGCAAGAGAAGCAGGAAAAAAACACGCAGTTATTAGGAAAAAAGTGAAAAATTTTGGGCTAGCAGACGCATTCATCTTGGTGCAAGGAGAAAAAGAAAAAGCAAAAATACTTAGCGGGGACCAGCACTTTAAAAAAATGAAGAACACAATCTTTATAGGAGATTAAAATGATTGGAATTATTGGCGGCTCCGGCCTTGAAGACCCAAAGTTCCTCAAGGGAGCAGAGGAAAAAAGTCTCGAGACAAAGTTTGGCAAGCCGAGCTCACCCATTGTTGTTGGCGAGATTGTGGGAAAGAAAATTGCGATCCTGTCAAGGCATGGGAGAAAGCACGACATAATGCCGACAAACGTCAACAACAGAGCAAACATCTGGGCGCTCAAAGAGCTCGGCGTCAAAAAAGTGCTTGCAACCACCGCATGCGGAAGCCTGAGAGAAGAGATTATCCCTGGAGAGATGGTTTTTGCAGACCAGTTCATTGACCGGACAAGCAAGAGGTCAAGCACCTTCTTTGACAAGGAAGAAGTGTGCCACATTCCGATGGCAGACCCATTCTGCGAAAAGACCAGGGGCAAATTAGTTGAGACCGCAAAGAACCTGGGCCTGAAGCACCATGAGAAGGGCACGATTGTAACCATTGAGGGACCAAGGTTCAGCACAAGGGCTGAATCAAACATGTTCAGGACCATCGGGGGAGACGTAGTCAACATGAGCACAGTACCGGAATCTGTTCTGGCCCGCGAGGCAGGCATGTGCTACCAGCCAATTGCTCTCGCGACGGATTATGATTGTTGGAAACTGGAGGACAGGGTCGATATTGGCAGCGTTCTTGAAGTATTCAAGAAGAATGTGGAGAACGTGAAAAAACTGCTGCTTGAAACAATTCCAAAGCTCGAACTTGGGGAATGCGAGTGCCAAAAGCACATTGACACCGCGATAATTAGGGCAAAAGAAGACTAATTCTAGCCAAGCCCGCCGAGCAGGCCAACGGAAACAGCTGAAACTATTGCGCCAGCAATCAGCACGCCTATTATCTCTGCAACAAGGAACTTCCTAAAGCGCATTCCAAGGAGATAGGCTGCCAGAGCGCCTGTCCAGACTCCAGAACCGGGCAGGGGAATTGCGATGAACAAGGCAAGGCCTATGGTTCCATACTTTTCGACATAGGGCTCAACCCGTTTCTGGGTTCTGGCCACAAGCCTATTATATATCTCTTTAATAAATTGGACTCTGGTAAAGAGCCTGACGAGGAAATCAAGAGCAAAAAAGAGGAAAATGCCCAAAACAAGGTTGGCAATTATGACTACTATCAGAACCTCAAGCAATGGCAGGCCAAGGCCGTTGACAGTGCCAACAAAAGGCAGGGCAATGGGCCTGCTCCAGACGCCGACAGGGATGCTGAGCCTGAGCTCAAGACCAGGCAGGAAAGTCAGCAAAACAAGGTAAACAAGATTATGTATATCCATCAAACCACTGGAGAAGCACTGTTATGTCTAAAAGATAGAAAAACGTTTTTAAACACAACCACCCAAGAGATAGTAGGAGCAAAAGCTCATATGCCATTATATAACATATACATAACATCTTTTGCTTTTGGCAAAGGAGATGTGGGGGATTGGGAGTGATACAAAAATTTGCCTTCCTGTTAATTTCATTAATTCTACTT
>JAFCBY010000003.1 GCA_017610485.1 Candidatus Falkowiibacteriota bacterium | reverse complement strand
CCTGGTGTCTCCATCGTAGAGCGTGAAGATTGCGTTTCTCTCATAGCAGCCCACTATTCTGATAGTGTGTTTTCGCTTGTTCTTTCCCACAAGATTCTTTACAATGCTGTTTTGTGGCACGTACAGCTCGGTGTAATCTGCAAGAACTTCTATCTTTTCGTTTCCAAATGCCATGTCGGCTGAGATTAGCAGGGAATCTGTACCAAACAGCACAATAGGGATCTTGTCATCGTTTCCTGCAACAAACGGCTTGTCGTTTGTCTCAATCTCTGTTGCCGGAACGCCTGAAGGCATTTCAATGTCATAGTGCAGGCCGCCAACATTGAATTTAAGGTAGCTTTCGTTTTCGGCCCTGTCGAACGTGGCCATCCCATTAATCACTATTCTCTCAACTATGGATGTCGTGTTGCCAAAGTCAACCCCTTCCAGGCCCCTGCCCCTGTTGTTGTAAATATAGTTCTCGAACTGGTAGAAAAGCAGGCCGTCGTTGCTTGCGTGCGTTATCTGCTCATTAAACCTTGTCTTCAGGTTGTTTCCATAAAGCAGGATGTCTGCATCCAAATTGTTTTTGTTGCCCCCGCAGTCCATTATAATCCTTTGCTTGTTGCCTGCCTGTGCCTCGCAGTCGTTGTCCGTCTTATAAGTGCAGCGCTTTGGGCAGAAGTCATCATTGTCAATGCACAGGGTCTTCTTCTGATGCCAGCAAAGCGTTGGCGTTCCATCACAGTAGTCTGTGGTTGAATCATCGCTGTCATCACAGTCCACATCTCTCTCACATTCGCCTATCACACAATCTGTGTCAATGCTGTAGTCGCACCCTTCAGGGCAAAAGTCATCGCCTGCAATGCACTCCACTACTGCCTCGTAAACACACTTCTTTGGAATTCCCTCACAGTAATCCTTTGTTCCAGAGTCCTTGTCATCGCAGTCGCTGTGTACAAGGCACTCATCGGCCCTGCAGTCGGAATCAACATTGAACGTGCAGCCCTCTGGACAGCAGTCGTCTCCACCACTGCACTGTCTTATCCTTTCCCTTGAGCATTCCTTTGGAATTCCGCTGCAGACATCAACCGTGCAGAGATCTCCGTCCTCACAGTCAGGGCTTGAAGTGCACTGGTCATAACTAGTGTGCACGCAGGCAACGCTTGGAACCTGCTTGTAAATCCAGGCCTCAGCTATCTCGTCCTCTTGCTCAATCAAAACGTAAAAGTAATCGGTCGGGTTAATGCTTGGCCCGCACCTTTCAACCAGGTAGTCAAGCCTGTTCTTTGAATCTGCCTCAGTCCACTCGGCAACAGAAATCTTTGGCCTCACATTCTTTGCCAAAAAGTCAGCCATCACCGGATTCATCTTCGCAGTGTCAATAATGTCTGTCACTGGGTCAATGCAGCCGCTAACTACCACTAAAACAAGCAAAGCAATAGCTATAACAGGCAAAGCAACCTTAGTCATGGACTAATCAATAATGCATTAGTCCAATAAAAACCTTTCCTTTTGGAATTCCAAGCCCTTTGTTCTTCGAATCAACTTTCAACGATTAAGCGGATTTAACAATTTCCTCAAAAATAGAATTTTCTTCACCCGCTTTTTGTGCCCTGGATAAGTTTGGTCAACAAGGGTTATTTTGAATTTCCCTGTTTTTTGGTCAAAACCTGTTATGCGGATATTATTACTGCCTGAAACGTCAAAAGAAAAAAGCTTTTTGCCATGGGATAAAAGTTCCAAATTTTGTTTGAGTTTTGCCCGCATTGCTTCTAGTCCTTCTAGTGTAATTCCCTGGTTTCTTCCACAGAACTCTAAATTTTTTTTCATCAACTGTTGGTATCGTGTTGTAGGGTATCTAGGAAAAGGTATTTTTTTTCCACATAGAACGAGAGATATTTTCTCAGGTTGTCTGCGCCAACTCCTGGCACCCTCTCCATAACCCCTACGCCTCTATTAGCGTGGGCATAGTGAACGCCACTAAGCTCATAGGATTCCGCTTTTATCTTTCCCTTCTCCACAGCCTTTTTGTGGTCTTTTTCCAAAAGTAAAATGTTTCCTTTCGCAGCCTTTTCACCTGATTGAACCTTTACAGTCCTTTCTTCGCCAGCAATTGTTGTATGAAAAACACTTTCCGATTCTAGATTTCCTCTCCCCCTAGCACGTTCTGTAAGCATTCCCACCTTTCTCCAGTCTCCAAAAAAGCGCTTAATTTGCTTTCTCTTCCTACTTGGCAATTCTGCAGGCATTCTAACAAAAAAATAAGGCAAGCAAACTATTTATTGGTTGTTATAAGAGCTTTCACCCCTCATCGCCTCCTCCTTGGAGAATTTTTTCTAAGGACTCTGTTTTTCTCGGGTTAAACCTTTGCACGTTTAAATCTCTAATTTTGGTGCAAAGGATTTAATCCCTCCAAAAACAGCAGAGACGTCCACGAAAAAATTCATTCTAAATCGGAGGTGATGTCGATGAGTTTTTCTCAAAAAGTTACTGAATCAAGGGGGAACCCTTTGAGCAAGGGATTTTCCTTTGTTGAAATATGCGCGGCCATGAAGCGCCGAGAGCTCGAAGAAGAGGAAAGGCTGAAGAGGTGGCTGCCATGAGCACGCCACAATTCGCCCTTTTCTCATTTTTCTTCCTGCTGCCGGCAGGACTGGAGCTGCTTGGATTTCAGTGGAAGTCAACAGAAATGGCCAGCTATTTTGCCGGCTTCTTCTTCGGAATAGCCCTCGGGTGGTTCCCACTATGATTTCACCGGAAGCCCACCATCCAAAGCGGTTTAAAGCGGAAAAGCGAAAATCTTGTATGGAGAACAGGATTGGGTTTAAAACGGAGGAGCTTAGAAAAGAGTTCTTTTGGGCTGTTAGGGAAGCGACCGGTATGAAGAGTTGGGATGCGCTTGCAAGCCTCTTAGGCTTGCATAGGTCTCACTTTCAAGGCTACCAATATGGTGAACACCTACTTCCAGAAAAGCTGTTTATCCAACTTATCTCATTTCTTTCAGAGGAAAATCAATGTTTCTTCCGTAACCAAATTTTTACAAAACCAGGGAATTGGGGTGCTTCTAAAGGAGGAAGAAAAAATTTTGAGAAGAACGGTGCTGACGTAATAAAGAGGTTAAGAGCAGGTTTTCAGAAGAAGATTGCAGAACCTACTGACCGTCTTGCATCAGTAAATTTAAGTCAGCCTCTCTCAAAAGAACTTTGTGAATTCATTGGTGCGATTATAGGTGATGGCTCTGTTGACGGCCATCTTAATAAACGCGGTCGCTCAAAGTACCATATATTTATTACGGGCGATTCTAAGCTGGATAGAGACTACTTAACAAAGAGAATGGCTTCAATTGTAAAAAATTTATTTGACGTTAATTCCTGCATATATTTTAGGAAAGACAAACGTGCTATGACTCTTAATCTATTCAGCAAACGAGTTTTTGCTCTCTTTACAAGACGCTTCGGTTTTGTTGCCGGCAACAAAACCTATACTGTTGAAATTCCAGAGGAAATACTTCAAGCAGGTGAAGAGTTTGTCTTCCCGACAATTCGAGGAATTTTTGACACAGACGGTTGCGTTTTCTTTGACAAAAGAAAACCCTACAAAAATCCTTATCCAAGAGTAACTTTGCAAATTGCAAGCAAACCACTGTTTTTGCAATTGAAAACTTTTCTTGAAAAACATTTCTCACTCTACACTCACTGCCGATCTAAACCAAAGCATTTCACTTTGGAGGTCTACGGGCACAAACAATTTGAAAAATGGATGCAATTAATCGGTTTTTCCAATCAAAGGCATTTAAACAGAATCCGAGAGGGTTATAAGCTCCAGCCGAGATTTGAACTCGGGGCCTCAACATCATTGGCTATAGAAGATACCAATGTTGCGCTCTAAACCAAACTGAGCTACTGGAGCAATTAAACAAATTAGCCACAGAAAACTATTTTAACCTTGTTTTCACTCCACAAGTTTCTGCAGCTTCCCCAAATCAGCCATTTTTATCTTCTTTTCCTTGCCGGAGGCCATCTCCTTTAGGCTGAACTCCTTTGCCTTCAGCTCCTTCTCCCCGAGGATAACCACAAAAGGAATTCCCAATTTATTCGCATAATCCAGGTTCTTGCTAATTCCACGGGAATTCAAGTCCATTGCTGTATTAACCCCAAGGCCGCGAATTTTCTGAACCAAATCCAGGGCCTTTTCCTGCAGCTCCCTGCCAACCGGGACAACAAGAACCTTCGGGCCCTTCTGGACCTTTACCCTTTCACCCAAAACGTCAAGCAGCCTGTCAACTCCAAAGGAACAGTCGACGGCAGGGGTTGCCTGCCCGCCATAGCTTTCAACAAGCTTGTCATACCTTCCCCCGCCGCCAACGCTTGGCCCGCCCTTGACGCAGACCTCAAACACAATGCCGGTGTAATACTCCAGGCCGCGCGCAAGGCTCAGGTCAAACTCAACAAAGGCATCCAAACCGTTCTTTTTAAGCAAAGCCAAAAGCCCCTCCATTTCTTCCAGGGGAGTGGTGTCTTTCAATTTCAAGCCATTCATTTTTTTAACATTCAACTGTCCTAAAATCTGTGCGTCAATCCCTTTCTCCACAAGCTCCTTTTCCACTCCCTTTTCGCCAATCTTGTCCAGTTTGTCCAGGCACCTGAAGCAGTCAACAATCTTTCCCTTTGCCACATTACAGCAGAGTGCAACCTCTTCTAAAAGCTTCCTGTTGTTAACCCTCACTTTGAACTCGCCTTTCTTAAAGCCGAGCCCCTTCATTGCATCAATTGCAACCGCAATTGTTTCAAAATCTGCCATTGTTCCGGTCGAGCCAACAATGTCCCAGTCGGCTTGAGTGAACGACCTATACCTAGATGCTCCGGGGCGATCATACCTGTAAACTGGCCCAATCTGGTATCTTTTGAATGGCTTTGGCATTTGCGGGTTGCTTGCCACAAACCTTGCAAGCGGAACAGTCAAGTCAAACCTCAGGCCAAGTTCCCTGCCTGACTTGTCCTTAAAGCAGTAAATCTCGTCCTTTATGGCTTCTCCCCCAGAGCCCTTCTTTGCAAGCAGTCCATAGTCTTCAACAACAGGCGTTTCCAATGGCACAAAGCCATATCTTTCAAAAACAGTTTTGATTTTTGCCTCAATCCATTGCTTTTTCCCAGCCTTCTCCGGCGCAAAATCGCGCATTCCACGAACAGTTTGAAATTCAGCCATTTTCAATCACCTGAAACTGCGAAGCAATTTCGCTTTTTCGTAAACCTTTTTCTAAAAGGTTTAAAGGGCCGCGACCGGGATTCGAACCCGGGTCAGAGGCTCCACAAGCCCCTATCCTAACCACTGGACGATCGCAGCCATAGCCGAGCAGCCGGCTGGGCTGAGCAAGAGTGCCATCTTCACTTCGTTCGATGGCACGGCTTCGCTTCTCCCACAATTCCGGCCTTGCGTCTGAATTAGTTTTTGCCTTGAAACAATTAAATTCTTTTGCATTCAAGGAATTTGGAAAAAATTTGTAAGTATTCAGGTAACTAAGTGATTCTTCAGAATTAGTTTTCTTCAAGATGAAGTAAATCACTTTTCATGCTACCAAACAAATTTATGTATACAAAGCTTTAAAAAGGGTTGCCCTGCCCTCCTGCAACAAACCCTTGTGCAGGAACTTTTATTTACCTGAAATGCAGCTAAATATAACATGAAGAGGAAGTCTGCCAAGCCAAGCAGAAGCCAGGTTCTTGAAATAGAGAGAAACAAATGGCGTGACTGGTTTTCTAAGGCTAGGTGGTTTGCAAGAGGCACCTACTTTCAAGTTTTCAGGAAGAAAGAGACAAATTATCCCACCAAGTTTCTATTGTACAAAGGCAATCTAGTAAAAATCTGTGAGCGGATTCTATTCCCCGCCAAAACCTATTTTTATGAAGCCAAATTAATCCATGAGCTTTTTCCTGAGAACACTGTGAGAGTTAGGGCGGTCAGGGAAGATATGACAAACGGCATGAACCTTATTGAAATCCACATGGATGCGGTTCCGGTTCACGAGGAGTTGAAGGAATACCAAGAGTTGCTTGCAAACAGTAATTCAAGTGGGCACCGTTGGCGCAACGCAAAAGCACAGGTCTGTGAGAAAGTCATGCAAAAGCATCTTCAAACAATTGATCCTATTGCGCAAAGAATGCGCATTATGGGATTAGCTCCCAATATTGATAACCCCACAAACGTTTCCCTGGCAAACCCGCAAAAGCCTATTTTTATTGAGCCAAAGATAAACAGTCCGCTTGTTCTCAAAAAATATTTGGAGCAACTGCGGATGCCTGAACCAAAGAGAAAAAGGCTCTTGCGATATTTGAAATTTTATCAGGACTCACTTCAACCAACATGAAAACGCTTGCCCAGAAAAGCCCTTTTTTTTGACTAGTTTTTGCCCTTTTTTTGCGTCTCAGTAGAACTCTTCCCTTGGCTTTCCTGTCTGCTTAATGATGTAGGTTATTACAAACAGGGTAACCTTTTGGTGTCTTGGAACCCAGGTGGTCAAGACCTCTCCGCCAGGACAAGTTTTCTTAAAAGTGATGTGCTTTCTAATTCTGGCCTGTTTGAAGCCGTTGGCTTGAAGAATTTTTATTACCTTATCTTAATTTAGCTGGTGAAGCTTTGCCACTGTGAACCCCTACTTTTACTGACATGTTTATTACAGAAATAGAGCTGGACATCATTGTGCTTATCGCTGGTTTTTTTGTATCAGGGCCCTGGAAGAATTCTTCAATAAGGTCTTCCATGTTTTCTTTGGCTTCTTTTTCGTCTTTGCCTTGGCTGGCTATGTCCAGCAGAGGGCAAGCTGCTACAAACCAGTTGCCTTCCCTGCTTATGACCACTGGCACCGGAATTGCCATTTCTTTTTCACATTCCATTCTAATCTCCTCATTATACTCACTCCTGAATTTAACTTAAATGTTTTGGTATAGCTTCCCCCAAAAAAACCCTATTTTGCCCAATCTTTCCCATTTTCCGGGATTACCCTTAAATACTTCCTTTGAGGCATATATTTAATGCATGAGTCATTTTGCAAGACCGGCAAGTTTTCAAAGAAGTCTGTTAACAGGCTTGTACGCATAGTTGAAAAGAATTACGGCAAGGCCAACAGGAAACTGATTGAAAAGGCATTCTTTTTCTCAAGGGAGGCTCATAAGGGCCAGTTCAGGAAAAGCGGCGAGGTCTACTTTTGCCATCCTTTGGAAACAGCCGTAACTCTTGCAAATTTCGGCCTTGGAAGCACCATTGTTTCGGCAGGCCTGCTGCACGATGTCCTTGAGGACACTGACACAAGCTCTGCCACGCTAAAAAAGATGTTTGGAAAGGAGGTTGCCTCCCTTGTTGAGGGCGTTACCAAACTTGACTTGCTTGCATCTGAGTCAAGGAAACAGCATAATTTGAAAAATTTGCAGAACCTGCTTTTGGCAACAACTAGGGATCCCCGCGTTATCCTGATCAAGCTTGCCGACAAGCTCCACAATTTGCGCACCCTGTACCACTTGCCTGAAAAGGCCCAGAAGAGGATTGCCTCGGAAACCCTTCTGATTTATGTTCCGCTTGCCCACAAGGTTGGCATTAGGTCCCTTGCAGTAGAATTGGAGGACCTTGCTTTTTCCCATGCCCACCCTGAAACCTTTGAGAGCCTTGAGCGCCAGCTAAAACCCTTGAGGGTGGAAAAGGATCGCGAGGTAAATCTGGCAATTGCCATCCTGAAGAAAAAGCACCCCAAAGCGGACATGTACAAGCAGCGCAGGAGCGTCTACAGCATTTTTACAAAGATGGAGAATACCGGAAAGATTTTGGACGAAATGAATGACACTGTAATCCTAAACGTACTGGTTTCCGACAGGCCGGCCTGCTACAAGGCCCTTGGCGCAATCCACAGCATTTTTCCTCCCCTGCCAAACAAGGTAAAGGACTTTATTGCAGCTCCAAAGCCAAGCCTTTACCGCGTTCTGCAAACCACTGTCTTTGGGCCAAAGAAAAAGCCCGTGAAGATAAGGATTGCAACCAGGGAAATGGATGCAATCAACAGAAGGGGCGCAATTGCCTACACTGCAATTTCCGGCAGAAAGATGTCAAAGCACATGCAGCAAAGCCTTTCAAAGCTCGGCTTCCTGCTCGGCAACAGTGCTCCAAAAAAGGGATTCATAAAGGTTTTGAAGCTTGACTTTTTGACCGAGCCAATTTATGTCTTTACTTGCAAGGGAAAGCTTGTGGAAATGCCCAAGGGAAGCACCGGCCTGGACTTTGCCTTTGCCTCGGAAAAGAACTGGGCCCTGCACTTGTTCAGGGTCAAGGTCAACGGCAAAAAGGTTTCCTTTGACAAAAGGCTTGACTCAGGCCAGGTCGTAGAATTGTTCTTCAGCAAGACTCCCGGGGTCAAAAGAGCCTGGCTGAAGAAGGCCAACAACTTCGTTTCCAAGGCGGCCATAAGGCAGTTCCTGAAATCCAAAAAATGTGGCCATGCAAAGCATTAAATAATTCAAAAAGCGCAATTTATTTGAGGACTAAAAAATGCCGCCAAGGAGAATAATGACGCCGAAAAGGAAGGTTGCCGTTCAAAGGCGTGGAATGCCTGGCCAGGCACCTAAATTGTCTCAAAGAGGCCGCTTGGAGGTTGAGCGAGGACTAGCGCAAAGAAGGATGCTGCAGCAAATGAAGGCAGCACGGGCAGGAGCCAAAAACATGGGTGGCTTGCATGTGCAACGCCAGCGGCAGCAGAGCAAAAGCTGGTTTGGAGTTTGGGGCATTGGCCCAATAATTGAATGGGTTTTGAACTTTGCATACCGTGGAAGAAGGCATGAGGGGCATGAAAGAAGGAAGCTCAGAGAAGGGTTTCTTGCCCCTGGTGCAAAGGCAAGGGGTGCAAGGGAAATTGCACAACAACAAAGAAAATATGGCTATGAGCCAACTAGAAGGAGGAAAACAGGATGAGAAGAAAATCAGTTTTCAAATGGCTTGCAGCAGCCTTGTCCGGGAACCGGGCGGTCAGCCTTGCGCCTGCTGTCTGGAGGACTGGAAGACCTGCCGTGGACGCAAAGATTGAGATTGCCCAACAGTCGGTGAGGCCACGCTACAGTGACCTGAGGGAAATAGAACCCTATGTTGGCGCTGTCAGGGCACACCAGATTGCAACCAAGGGAAGCATTCCAGGCGTCTACCAGCATCCAAAGGGAAAGTAGGCTTAAACATTGGCAGAGTCTCACTGCACGGTTTTCCTGACCTTGTCTGCAACATCCCTTTTTGCAAGAATCAGAATCTTTTGTCCGACCTTTATTGAGTCTGTTTGCTTTGGAATTATAAGGTTTTTTCCCTCGTAGAGCGCCACTATTGACGAGCCGGGAACCTGCTCAATGTCCTTTATTCTCTTGCCTGCAATCTTGCTGTTCTTCTTTACCTGCATTTCCATTATTTCTGCCTGGCCCCTTGAAATAAACGCAAGATCCAAAACTTCTGGCTTTGTGATCAGCTCCTCAATGTAGCCTGCTGCCGCAGCCTCTGGGTGGATTACAATGTCAATCCCCAGCTTCTTCAAAACAGTTTCGTCATACTCAACCCTTGAAATCCTTGCAGCAACGGTTTTTGCCCCAAGCTCTTTTGCAAGCAGGCTGATAACCATGTTGGTTTCGTCCTGGCCTGTCAGGGCAACAACTGCGTCAGCCTCCTTAACGCCAACCTTTTCCAAAACAGAGGTTTCTGTTCCGTCTCCCTGCGTTGCCACAATGTCAAGCTTTTGGCTTATCTTCTCGCACCTTGCAGCATCCTTGTCAACAACTACTGCATCATGCTCTTCCTCAAGCAAAAGTTGCGCAAGGTAGAATCCAAGCCCTCCTGCTCCAATTATGATAATGTACATTCTTTTTCACCTTAAGAGATTACCCTCTTTTCCTTTTTAAGCTTTCTTTTTTGGCTCAATTCCAAGCTTCCTCATAATTGCATCAAAGGTTTTTAGCAAATCAACGCTTTCTTTGCTAGAGCAAAGCAGAGCCTGCCTTTTTTTCGCTTGGAACCATTCCTTCTATGGCTACCTTTTCCGCCTTTTTTATTTGGCCTTTAACCAAGGTGTCCGTGAAGAGAAATGATACAACCAAGTCTGCGTTCTTAATCTGTTCGTGCATTTCAGGCTTTTTTTATGCCTGCCCACTCAACCCGAACCTTTTTTTGACAACCTATACCGCTCCAAAAAAGCATTAAAGCCCTTTACATGGTAATATTTGGGGGCAGAGCCCTGCTCGCAAACAAAGACAACTGTTGGAACCTTTCTTCTTATTCTATTCCTGGCCCTTCTTCTGGCGGCAGCAAGACCTCTTCCAATTCCTTTCAGAAACCTTCTTCCGAGATTTCTCCCTGTTTGCACAGCTTTCTTCATCTCTTTCCCCTGTAGCTTAGGGCAAACCCGACCATTGCAAGAATGGGGATTATTTCAAGTCTTCCAATCCACATGTTGAGGATGAGCATTATTTCAACCGAGATTGGCATTCCGACCTCGGTGATTCCGGCCGAGATGCCTGCATTGCTCTGCGCTGAGACAACCTCGAACAGGCTGTTTCCCAAATCGTTTCCTGCAAGTGTCAAGACCAGGGTTCCAATGAGAATGAAAACCGCGTAAAGCAAAATGAACTGGTTTACCTCTCTTACCGCCCTTGGCCCAAGCTCCTGGCCCTCAAACTTCTTGCTGAAAAAGCTCTTTGCCGGCAGGACAGATTCCTTAATGCGCCAGTAGACAGACTTGCAGAATATTATAAAGCGCGAAATCTTTATTCCGCCGGCAGTGCTTCCGGCGCTTCCCCCGATGAACATTACTGCTATCAGCACAAGCTTTACATAGTCCTCCCATGCGGCAATGTCGGTTATCGATGCCAGGGCAAAGCCCCCGCAGGTCAGGGCCGAAATCGTGTGAAAGAACGCCTGCTCAACCCCGATTATGTTGCTTCCGTAGAACAGGACCATTTTTGGCAGGATTATCAGGCTTGATGCAAGGGCTAGAATCATGAGAACGCGGAACTCGGCGTCGTGCAGGAACAGGCGCCAGTCGCGCTTTTTCATGACCATGTAGTGCGCTGAAAACGATACTGCGCCAAAGAGCATTATGACAATGAGGCTTATGTCCACGGCAAAATTGTGCATGCCAACAAGGCCAGTGCTTGTTATGTCCATTCCCGTTGTGCTGATTGCGCTCATGCTGTAGTTGACTGCCTCAAAGACCGTCATGCCCGAAAGAAACAAGAGCACGATCCCCAAAAAGGTCAGGCCAATGTAAATGTTCCAAATGTAGCGAATGCTGTTCTTCAAATTGGGTTTGAGCCTTTCATCCCTGCCCTCTGCCACAATAAGCTTGCTTGCCTTGCTGTAGGTTGTCAGAACCCCGGCCATTGCCAGAACCACAATGCCTACCCCTCCAATCCAGCTCAAAAGGCTTCTCCAAAAAATCAGGCTTTTGGGCGCATGGTCTATGACTGGCTTCATCATTGTCAGGCCTGTTGTGGTCAGGGCAGACATTGCCTCAAAAAAGCTGTCCAGGAATGGCATATTCTGGATCAGGGTGAAGGGCAGGGCTGCAACGCCACAGTACACAAGCCACAAAATCGCCGCTGTCAAAAAGGCGTGCTTTAGGGTTGTGTACTCTTCCCCTTCAAAGGCGCTCTTTATTGCCAGGCCAAGCAGGAAGGTAAAAACCCCGCAAAAGGCGTAAATGCCGAGAACAAACAGGCTCTCGCTGTAAATCAGGCCAATGACAATTGGCGCAATAAAGGTCAGGGCACTGTACTCGAGGATAATGCCCACGTCCTTGAGAACAACTTTCAAATCGGATTTTCCAAGCCTTATAAGCATACAACAAAATAAGCAGAAAGTGGTTAATAAAACTTCTTTTATTGCCCCAAACAGCTATCTTGCTTCGTGCTTTACGCCGTCTGTGTAGGGCTTGCAAACAATTTCCCTTATCGCCAGCTCGAAAAATTTGTTGCTGAAAACAGATTTCAGAATAAGGCAGGTGTCTGCTCCCCTTGAGGTGCCTGCAATGACCATTACATTCTCGCCTGCCGGAACAAGCCCTGCGTCCGTCGCCATAAGCAATATTTCCACGCAGACCTTTGTGCCCTCTCCAAGTGTTCTCAGAGTGTCTGCTACCAGCATTGTTGGGCCAACGCCGCCCCACCTTAGCCCAATACTCTTTTCTGTTCCCGAAAGCGAGGAAGTACCTCTGTGTGTTTTAATGCCAAGCTTCTCCATCTTTGGCAGGTTTTCATTCCACTTTTCCAAAACCGCTGGCTTTGTGGAGGCCGGCACGGTAACCGCAACAATGTTCAGGCCCAGTCCCTTGAATTTTTCAGCTGCCTTCAAAACAGTTGAGCCCCTATGGGTTGAAACAACAACGTGCTTCACGTCTTTCTCCCCAATCCTTTCCAGGGCGGCATCCAAAGCCTGGTCTGTATTCTTCTCCCCAGGCTCCTCAAAATAGGTTATCTTTGCCTCTTTCATACAAATCAAATGGGTTGAAATATTTAATAATTCTTCTAAAGCAGGGCTTTTATCCTTTCAAGCAAAAGTTCAAATTTTGTATAGCCTACCTTCTCGTTGAAGTGGCCTGCTCCCTTGACAAGAACAGGGACCATGCCCAGTGCCTGTCCTAATTTTTGCGCTTTTTCTTCCGGTACATATGGGTCGTTGTCCGAATAGAAAACAAAAAACTTCCCACAATTCGCCTTTATCTTCTCCCAGTCAAATTCCCTGTCTGCAAAGCTCTTGTTTATTTCATCAAACTCTGGGTTTCCCAGGCTGCCGGTAAAGCCTGCCACAAAAAAGCATGCCTTGACAGGCGTTTCCAACTTCTCAAGGAGGTTCAGCACAAAGGCTGGCCCCAAACTGTGGGCCACAAAAACGGTTTCCCCGTCCATATGTTCCCTGAATCCCTCAAATACCTTCATCCAATTCCCAAGGCTCTGCCCCTCCGGTGTAGGAAACCTCGGTGCAATGACTTCCATTCCAAGCTTTTCAAGCTCTACCTTAAGCCAGGGAAACCAGTTCTCCTCAGGGCTTCCAAAACTGCCATGAATGATGAACGCGTTCATTTTAGTTTCTCCATTGCTTTTTCTTTCGCTATTTCGCATTGCTTCAGTATTCCAAGCAATGTTCCTGGGTCAAGCCTTTTGTGTAGTGGTACGACTGTAACAAGTGCTTTTTCAAGGGACTTCTTTTTCAGCCTTACGTGGCTTCCTTTTCTTCCAACTATTTCGAAGCCTTCTTTGTTTAAGAATTTGATTAGTTTTTTTCCTGAAATGATTGGAAGCTTCATTTAGAGTCCTTCACGAGCTTACTGCAATTGAACAAATTTTTGCCTTCTTTGCAGGTTTTTTCCTCAGCATTTCTTGAACGTCTTCGTCTTCCAAGTAGAGCTCTAGTGCTTCTTTCAGATTGGCCAAAGCGCTTTTTTCGGTTTTTCCTTGGCTTGTCACACCTAGCTCGGGACAAAAGGCAACAAAGGCCTCTTCCCCTTTTGTGACAACAGCCGAAAAGTGTTTTTCCATTTCTTTCACCAAATAACTATTTGTTCCAACGTTTATAAAAAGGCTTTATTCTGCTTTTCCCAAAAAATTCTCAAGCTTCCCTTTCAAGTCTTCCAAATCTTCATAGTAGATTACTTCCTTCAGAGCAGGGCATGCTTTGACAAGGCCTGAAACACTGCTCCCTGCCCTTGCCACAACCACCAGCGGCTTTCCCAAATTCGCAGCTTCCCTTATCTCCATTCCCTGGCCTGTGGAGGGATTTGACTGCTCTCCAACAATAAGGTCTGCTTCCTCAACCAGCTTGAAAGCCCTTTCATACCTTTCCCCCTCGGTTCCCTTGAACGCAACAGTGTCAATGGGGGAGCTAACCTCTTCCGCAAACTTCCTGCAGACAGATGCAATTGACTCATAGAGCCTTTCCGCCTCTTTATCTTTGGGCAGCGCGCCCAGAATCAAGATTTTGTTCATCAAATTTTCACCCCAAGTTCCTTCAGTTCCTTTTTCAGCTGCTTTAAGTCTTTGAACCTTATTGCCTTCATTCCCATTTCTTCTGCCGGCGGAATGTTTTTTTCTATGTCGTCAATGTAGACGCATTCCTCTGGCTTGACTCCAAGCTTTTCAACTGTTTCCTTGTAAATGGCCGGGTCTGGCTTTGCCAGCTTGCTTTCGTAAGAGGTTACTATCACATCAAAGACCTCCCGCATCTTCTCCTCTTCAATGACTTCTTCCAGCCAGTCCTCTATATGGTTTGACAGCATAGCCAGCTTGTAGCTCTTCTTCAATTCTTTGGCCAGCTGAAAAATCTCTTGGTTGAAGCCAAAGAATTCCATGAACTCCTTTCGCATGGCTTTTGCGTCTGCTTTCAGGAAGCCTGCCAGGTTTTCCCAGAATTCTTTGGAGCTTATTTCGTTTACCCTTGCCTTGAACCAGTTGTCGAGAAGCAGTTTCTTGAACTCTTCCGGGCTGCCCCCGAACTTCTTTGCATAGAATTCGCCGAAGTAGAGGAGGCTGCCTTTAAGGCTTAGCACGCCTCCAAAGTCAAAGATTACTGCCTTAATCATTTAATTGCAGGGAGGAGGATTCGAACCCCCGAACGCACTAAGCGACCAGACTTTTCCAACCCTTTTCCGTCAACGCTTTTTGCCTCGCAAAAGGATTACCTGAATCTGGCAGGTTTGACCGCTTCCCTATCCCTGCTAGTTTGTTTATTGTATCCAATCTATCTTGCCTTTTTGGTAAATAGTTTCTGAGCAAAAGCTCTTTTAATGTTTTGACTTGCGATTTTGGGATTGTAAAATCGTTTTGTTCATATTTGCCATCTTTGTAGTGGGTTCCATAACTTTTTGCAAGTATTCCAAACTTGTTGAGGAATTCAATTAAATCTTCGACAATTTTCTTGCTTCTGAAAGTGCAGCCCATACGATTTCCATGGTTCCCAATGTCGCTGTCAATGAGGCCCGCTAGAAATGCACTCTTTTCTTTTTCATTTGCTTGCTTCACAATAAAAGGGATATGTGCTTTAACACTTTTCTTCCCGCGGGGTAATCCAACTATTTTTGTTAAGAATCGATGTATTGCCTTATTTCTTTTTTCGAGAGTCCAAGAAGCTCCATAGTGAAAAGAATATCTACTTGGACTACATCTGATTTCAAAATTTTCTTCGATTATTGGTCTTATTTCCTTTTCTAAAAATTCTTTTTGTCCGCTTATGGCCGAAAATCCGTAGTCTAAATTTGTGCCATTTTTTACATAAGGGGTGCAACCATCCCCCAATATGAATCCAGAAAGATAGAATAAGTCTGCATTCAGTTTCTTTGGAATCCTTGTGA
The DNA here is from genome assembly GCA_017610485.1 of Candidatus Falkowiibacteriota bacterium. Classification (GTDB taxonomy): domain Archaea; phylum Iainarchaeota; class Iainarchaeia; order Iainarchaeales; genus JAFCCL01. The sequence goes on along the minus strand of JAFCBY010000003.1, from coordinate 8,058 downwards.
TGTCGCGTGTTGTACTTGAAACATATTTGGCTTTTTTGAGTATGGTGTCTGCCTCTTTTCCAAACCCTAAGTCTCTAAGAGTGGCAATTGCAATTAGTGGAATTGAAGCTCGTCCAATCATCCAGTCCTTAACCGCGCTGTAACTTACTTTATTTGGGACAGACTCTGCCCAAACATATCTCCACCTTGAACCAAATTTTTTTCTTCATTTTTCTCCCCACTTTCAAAACTTCTGCCATAACCTGTTTAGCGTTCTCATTCCTTTCATTGGGGTTTTCACAAAACCTAGGCAAGATTGTGTAAACTTTCAGACAGCGCCTGATGTTTGTGTCTTCCTCTGGAACGTGAAGCTTAAGCAAATCAGTGCTTCTTCTACTCATATTAGTATTTGGTTTTTTGCCTTTAAACCGTTTTGGATAGTGGGTTTCTGGTGAAACAGAAGAAGAATTTTTGCCCCCGCCGGGAATTGTTTCGGTTTGAGGTTGGCAGTAGCTTGGTTTGAGGTTGTTTGGTTTGTTTGAACCTGGGATCTGTTCATTTGAGTTACTTTTTGTAAACTTTTTTTCTGGGTCCAATCTTTAGCACAAGAATGGTTAGTTTTTTTCTTTCGATGTCGGATATTATCCTATAGTGTCCCACTCGCAGGCTGTATGCTTCTTCTCCCACAAGTTTTTTGAAGTGTGCTTCTGGCCTTATTCGTGCTCTTTCCAAGCATGAAATGATTCTGTTTTGTATTTCTCTTTCTAGTTTTTTTAGCTGCTGCTCTGCTTTGTTGGAAAAAACGACCTCGTACATTTTATAGGCCCAGCTCGCTTTTTATTTGGGACATGGGCTTGACTTTGCCTTTTTTGGCTTCTTTTCTTGCTTCTGCAATTTCTCTTTTTGTTTCTTCCGAAAGCTCTTTTGTGTCCTCAATCAAATCCCAAATTACGTCCTCGTAGCTTTCCTTAGGCCTGAGTTTTCTATCCTGCAATTCTTTCCTAAGGCCAGTGCTAACCTGAATAGTAGTTTCCATAGTAACTATATAGGTTGTTATAGTATATAAACCTGTTTGCTGTTTTTTTTTTGAGAAACTGGGTTTGCCCCCGCTGGGAATCTTGCCTGGTTGGAGGTTGGCAGTAGCGTGGTTTGAGGTTGTTTGGTTTGTTTGAACCTGGAATTCATTCATCTTTGATTACCTCATTGTATTTTTTTGAGAAAAAATATTGCGTTGAGATTTTGTGCGTGTAAAACTTCCCAATTATAGTTCTGCGAGCTCATTGTAGAAGTCTTTGTATTCTTTTAGATGGGCTTTTACTATGTCTTTGACGTCCTTCCACTCTGCCATGGTAATCGGTTCTCTTTTTCCCTTTATTTTCACGTGCTTCATTTCATTTCCCCCTTGTGTGGTTTGCTATCCAGGTTACAATCTCGTCAATCTTTGTTTTTGGCTTAATTGACCAAACAACAACGTTGAATCTTGATGCCTGGCCAACTTCCAATTTCTTTCCGTTCAGTTCAAGCAAAGTTAGCATGGATTCAAATGCTGTTCTTTTGTTGCCGTCCAAAAAGGCATGCCTTCTTGCAATCTCTAAAAGCAGAGTTGCTGCCTTTCTGTCAATGCCTCTGGTGCCTGCCACTTTGAAGACAATGTGGTCGATTTCTCCCTCGTTCCTTATTTGGCCGTCTTCAAACTGCTTGTTAATGTTGACAATGACTTCCTTTGAAAGCGTTTTTGCACAAACCCTAACCATGCACATATTCTGTAAATTACAGAATTTAAACATATCGTTTAGGGCCATGCACTGCCAGTCGGGGCCAATGTTTTGCCCCCGCCAGGAATTGAAAAGCTATTTCAAGGCCTTGGTGAAGTTTTCTCTTGTCAGTCCAGTTTCTTTGATGATTTCGTTTAGTGTGCCTTTTGCAATCACTTTGTGGTTTGGAACGGTCACTCTTCGGTGAGGATGTTCTCTTTGCCTTAGAATCAGGTGGCTTCCTGTTTGGTGGTCTAATTCAAAGCCAAACTTGGCAAGTGCCTTTACAATCTTTTTGCCGGAAACGACTGGAAGCTTAGGCATAGACTTCTACCACTTCTTCGTCTATTGCTGGTGGAATCGGTTCATTGTGCTTTTTGAGGCTTTCCAAATAGCCGTCTATTGCATCCCTAATGTTTTCCAGAGCCTCTTTTCTTGTTTGGCCCTGAGAAATGCATCCAGGCAATGAAGGCACTGTAACCACAAATACGTTATCTTCGTCCTGTTTAACTATAACTCTATACTTCACAAAATCGCCTCTAAAAAAGATAATGTCAGAAAGACTATAAAAACATATTGCCCCCGCCGGGAATCTAACAATTAGTTCAACGCCCCAAGGCCTTTTAGCCGAATTTGATGTAATTGTACTGGGGAGTTGATTTAAACACAAGCAACACCAAAGCTTGTTATGTATAAGAGGCATATTGTTTTTTATATGTGGTATGCCGCATACACTTTAGAGTTGTATCTTTTTTTGGAATCCTCTCGCATGGGAGGTCACCTTGAAAGAGTTTGAAGGCTCACCCGAAACCATGAGTTTCGGGAGTTTCTTTTTTTTTGGAGAATTACTAAAAACGTAGTTTTTTTAAGAACAAAGTTGTAAAGGTCATCTACTTCAGTAGCCCATGTCGGGAGCTGAAGTAAAATACTGTATGTTAAGTGGTTTGATGTATCAGAAGACTTGCACTGTTGAAAGGCATTATTCCAAGGCGCAGGTAGAGCGTATTATCGAGCTTCTCTATAGCCTTCAGAAGGCTCGTGGTTCTAAGTCTGTTGAGGCTTACACAAAAAAGGTTCTTGCAAGAATCAAAGCCTGACTAATTGTTCCAGTGAAATGAATTTAGGGGTTTCAAGGCTTTTCTTTTCATTAACTTGCTTGTATGCTCTCAAAGCAGGGCCCGATTTCATGGTTTTTTCATCGCCTGAAACAATGATATCCAGCCTGTGAATTGTTGCAATTGCCACTATCAAAAAATCTGGCATCATTTTTCTTTTTGCAACGCCGCCCTTGTATGCTTGCCAGTATTCTTCCGCAAGGGTTTCTGCAAGGCTTTCGAGGGGACAGCTGTGGTTTTCTGTGAATTCGTCGTAAAGGGAAAGCAGCATATTGCGGTAGCTTTTTCCACCAACCCTTACTGTTGTGGGAATTTCCCTTAACTCGTCCCTTATTGCCTTGCAACCGTAGACAATCAGACGGCCTGATTTAACCAGTCTGGCAACAGGCAAGGGGTCTTTTTTGTACAACACCTCGTAGGTGTTTGTGTCAAGCATTGCTCTCAAAGGCTCTTTCATGCTACTTTTTGAAGAAGAAAAATAATAAAAGGAGCTCGAACCCAGCTCCAATGCCCCTTCATGCCCCCCGCCGGGAATCTTGCCTGGTTGGGGGAGGGCTTGTGGTTGCGTAGTTTGAGTTTATGTTAACAAAAGCCTTAAAACAAGTTGCTAGGAAGTGGTTTTTGAATGAATAGAGTCTTGGAGACCGAAACTTTTTCTCGCTTGTTTGAGACTCTTGAAGGCAAGGAAAGAGCCTGGATTAAAAAGGCTATTCAACAGTTAAAGGAAAACGCTGCTGTTGGAAAGCCTCTTCGCTTCAAGTGGTTTAGGGAAAAGAAGTTTGGTGGCAAGAGGCTGTATTACCTCGTTTACGAAAAATCCAACACAGTTCTTTTGGTGGCCTTTGGCACAAAGAAAGAACAGCAAAAAATAATCGGCTGCGTTTTGGAAAACAAGGCACGATACAAGAGAATAGTTGAGGAAATCTAATGGTTGGCAATTCTTACTCTGCCGGCTTCAGCATCCTTCAGGCTTGACTCCAACTGAAGCAAAACGTTGTCAGCAAAACACGCCTTCTTTTTCAAGGAATCGTATTCTTCTTTCGGAATAGTAATTGTTTCCTGCATTAAAACCACTAATAACATGTTACCCGCAGCATTATAAAAACATATTGCCCCCCGCCGGGAATCTTGCCTGGTTGGAGGTTGGAAGTAGGTTTGTTTGAGGTTGTTTGGTTTATTCGAACTGGGAATTCACTCATTTTTGATTACCTCCTTCTGTAAGCTTTTTTCCGGTGCTCAATTTTTGCGACTATCACTAAATTGCCTTTTATCGAGAACAGTATTCTATGCTTTCCTGAGTGTTCGCTTCGATAGTTTTTGAACACGTTTGACAGTGGCTTTGCAAGCATTGGATTTTCTGCAATCTTTTCAATTGACTTCAAAACCTGTTTTTGTGTCGGCTTATCGAGTTTCCTGAGTTGCCTTAGGGCTGTTGAAGAGTATTCTATTTCACGGGCCATGCTCTAAAGCCCCAGTTCTTTTAGAACCTGCTTGTGGGAAACGGTTTTGCCTTCCTTGTGCTCTTTTTCTGCTTCGGCGATTGCCTTCAGGTCCTTCAACAGTTCAGCATCCTGAATCTTCTGCTCAATCGCCTGCCTTGCAACCTCACTCCACTTGAATTCCGAATGCTTTTTCATTTTGCTATACAATTCTTCTGGCACTGCAAGAGTAACATTAGTCATAAAAATCACCTATTTGTAATATGTGCATACACATATTTAAATATATTGTCTAAAAAGAGCTAATTTGCCCCTGCCGGGCATAGGACGGTCGAATTCGTATAGAAAGGGATTCCCTTCCCCTGGATTTGTACCGGGGCTTCTCAGCAAAAAGAGGCATCATTTAAACTTTTTTAGTATCCTAAATGATTCTCCTAAAATCTTATGAATATCTGTATTGCATGGAAGCGAGCGATATTCAAACCCATGTGCTTTTGGTTCCCATTCTCCTTTTATTCTATTATATTTCTCAATTTCTGGTTTGAATTTCTTATCCATTTTCTTAACAATTTCTTCTACTGGCAATTTCAAAACTTTTGCTCCTATTCTTGAACTAAAATGAACATGAATGCCTGATGTTACTCCAGAACCCATTATGCCTGTATGGTGACTTAACTTTGTTCCATAAATGTTTTTTGTTAAACAAGGTACTTCGTCATGCCTGTATTTTTTTGATATATGTTGAATGAATTTATTAGTAGTTTCAAGAGATGGCTCATCTATCAATTCCATTCCAAGTTGTTTAGCCCGGAGTTTGAATAGCGTTTCTGGTTCTTGTATAGAACTTAAAATTGGATAAGGGTTGTCTGACGGATAACTTCTTATCTCAACTAAAAAACCCATTTCATCAAACGGAAATCCATATAGTTTTGGTTCCATTATTTTTCCATTTTTCAGCAGAAACAGTTCTTTTTCTAATCCTACTTCCAATATCTTTTGCATATTTTATATACTAAGAAATACATTATTAAATTCATGCACAGCCCGTCGGGGCCACTGTAGTGCCCCCGCCGGGAATCTCACCTGGTTGGAGGCCTGTGGTTGCGTGGTTTGAGGTTGTTTGGTTTATCTGAACCTGGAATTTGTTCATTTTAGTTACCTCCAATTAATTTGTTTTAGTCTGGTATCTCTATCTCAAACTCTGATGGCGTAAAATTTTCAGAGATTGTTTTCAACAAGGCCTCTTTACTCATTTTAAATGTTTTTGCCATGCTCTCACTTATTCCAACAAAAAGAATCTTTGGATTTCCGTTGACTTTCTGGACAACAATGGGTGGCGATTCCTGTCGCCTATCTATAGCACCAGGGATTCCCCACTTAGACTTGGCGGGTTTTATGGTTGTTCCAAGCAAATGGACATCTGTTACAAGGATGCCTTTTTCAGGTACTTTTTTCCAACAAAGTGCTGCAAACTTCTTCACTTCAGGAAAAACATTTTCTCTGAAGTTCAGTCCCAGATGAGGCAAAAGTTTGTTCATAACAATAACATTTGGGTTAGAAATATTCTTCTTTTTTATAAATTTTCCAACATGTGCATTTACATATGAAATTCCTCTATGTTCTCTTTTTTCTGCACTTGTATCCACTGCGACATAGGAATTTACTGGGGCCTTGTTGATTTCAAGCAATCTCATAAAGTGTTCAGCTGTAGGTGAATATTTCCCACGGGTTTTACTTTCTGCTATGCCGCAACCAAGGTCTAATATTCTAATATCTTTAAAGCCAGCCTTTTTCAAGTTTTTTGCAAGAAACTTTTGTAATCTAGCATACCTGTTTCGCCAGGTTGTGGGCTGGCCCCTGTTTTCCCTATAGTAAGGTGGCTTTTGCCTTTGCCTTTTCCACCTTCCTATTCTTTTCTTTTTTGCTTGCATTTTACACCATATAATTTATTCATCTTTGTTTATTAAAAATAACCATGCACCACCCGTCGGGGCCACTGTAGTGCCCCCGCCGGGAATCTCACCTGGTTGGAGGCTTGTAGTTGCTGGGTTTGAGGTTGTTTGGTTTATTCGAACCGGGAATTCCTTTCTCATCTTTGATTACCTCCTAACTTACTTTTCTTACGATTCCTTTTTCATCCGATAAACTTTTAGTTCTTTTTTCCACACTAATTCAAGGGCTTTAGAAGCGTTTCCGTAAAATCTTTTAAAATCTTTAGAGAGCATGGAGTCAGTTACAGCGTCTTTTGCGCTTTCTTTCGACTCTTTCGAATGCTTTGTGTCATGGCTGCAAGTAAGATATGACGCAATTGGGCTACTGAACGGCTTTTTAAATATTTTTCTGTGAAATCAAGTGTAAAGCCTCCCTTAAAATTTTTAATTCTTTTTTCCACCTTAGCACGAGGCATCTGGCTAATCTCTCCGACTATTTCATCTATCGTAATAACTATCCTGCCTTTATTATTGACCGTTCTTCCCTTTTTTTGAATTGGTTTACGCTGCTTTGTCATTTCTATTCTCCTTTTTTTCTTCTTTCCTTATCTCTGCCTTATTAGTAATCTTCTTTTCTTAGGTGTTGGCATTTAATCACTCACACTATCTATGCATCTTTCTTTATTAAAAATAATCCTGCACAGCCCGTCGGGGCCACTGTAGTGCCCCCGCCGGGAATCGAACCCGGGTCCTGGCTAGTTTGGAGTCCGTTGTAAGAAGTTGGAGAAAACTGAACCGGTAATGTGTTTTCTTTTCTCATATTAGATTACCTCCAATTACTTTATTTTCTTCTAAATCTTTTTCTTCAATCTTTTATTTTTTGTATAAATTTTTTAATCTTTGAACTCTTGCCTAAAAGGATCTCTAAAAACACAAAATCTAAGAATGCTGCGATAATAATAACTAATTCTTGATGTAACGAAGGTAAAGTGGTTTGTGGCAGATTGCCATCTAAAGTAAACGCATATGCGAAGGCAAGAATAAGCGCAACAAGAAAGATCTCTTCAATCAAGTTAGCCAGTTTCTTCTTTCCTAGCTTGCTAAATATTCGAAATAGTAGTACGTTTCCTACAATGATAAATGGGATATACAACTGCAGTGTTGGATTACTTTTGCCGAATTGGGCTAAGAAAAAAAGCCCAAAAATAGCCATTGCGATATAAAGGCAAAGTAGGTAAATGAACTGAAAGGCAAGTTGTTGTGCAGGATGCACAACAAAATACTTCACCCAACTGGACGGTTTGTCGATTGAAGCCCGGCCTAAAGCTTCAAGAATAACGTATCCTAATCCGACTATTATAAAAGTGAAAAAAAGAGGGACTAAAATTATTATAGTGTCTGTAATTAGTAGTTCTACTAAGTTGTAAATGTCAAGTTTCCCCGCAGCAAAAAAATAAACGCTAGCTACAAGTGCTAAGACTATAACTAAAAAAATCGCAAAGGAGAACTTAGTGATTACCTTAGTTTGTTGAACGCGTCCCTTTACTTTTCTCATCCTATCTTACCTTCTAACAATTACTCATTAATCTATTTTTCTTAAGGCTTATAAAACACGCCCTTATATATTTCTCTATAGTTTTTTCTAAGTTCAAAAAATGCAATAATAAATTCAATTTCAGCTTTAATTTGCATAGCTAAACCTTCAAAAACAGCCTCAGTTCTGTCTCCATGAGGATGCCTCTGTTTTTGATATCCTTCATAGATTTCTCTTCCCTGTAAAAGTAATTCTTCCAAAGTGGCTATCTCTAAGTCAATGCTTTGCACTTCTTCATATCCGATT
>JAFCBY010000055.1 GCA_017610485.1 Candidatus Falkowiibacteriota bacterium | reverse complement strand
CTTCCTGAAAATTGGCCTTCTCAAATCGAGGTATTTAACAATCTCCGACGGCCTGAGGTCAAACAGTTTCTTGACAGCGTCCTGAACCTTCTGTGGCTCACACTTGCAGGTTCCATGCATGTCAATAAACAGGCTTGTTGGGTCTCGGCCCCCAATCGCGTAGGAAATCTGTACCTCTGCCCTGTCAGCAATTCCTGCCTTGACAATGGTTTTGGCAATGTGCCTTGCCATGTAGGCAGCTGACCTGTCAACCTTGGTTGGGTCCTTTCCGGAAAAAGCGCCCCCACCGTGGTTTCCAACTCCGCCATAGGTGTCAACAATGATTTTCCTGCCGGTGCAGCCTGCGTCAGCCACAGGGCCGCCCATCACAAATCTCCCTGTATTGTTAATGAAGTACTCTGTGCTGTCGTCCAAGAGGTCTCCGCAAACAGGCTTTATTACCTGCTCTTTAATATCAGCTCTCAACTGGTCAAGCTCGACGTCTGGGTCGTGCTGTGCTGCAACAACAACGGCAGTAATCCTCTTTGGCTTGTTGTCCTCATACTCGATGGTAACCTGGGTCTTTCCGTCAGGCCTCAAGTATTTCAAGGAACCGTTCTTCCTTACCTCTGCCAGCTTCATTGCAAGCTTGTGCGCGTACATTATTGGAGCAGGCATGAGTTCAGGCGTTTCGTTCGTTGCGTAGCCGGACATCATTCCCTGGTCTCCTGCGCCGCCCTCGCCCTCTTTCTCGTTAACGCCCATTGCGATGTCAGGGCTCTGCTCGTGAATGGAGGTCAGAACTCCAACAGTCTGGTAGTCAAACCCGTATTTTGGGTCGTCATACCCTATTTCCTTTATGACTTCCCTTGCAATCTTCTGCACGTTAACATATGTCTTAGTAGTTATTTCCCCTGTTACAATAACAAAACCCATTCCGGCCATTGTCTCGCACGCAACCCTGGCTGTTGGGTCGTCCTTAATTATTGCGTCAAGGACAGCATCGCTAATTTGGTCGCAGACCTTGTCTGGATGGCCCTCAGTCATTGCCTCGCTTGTAAAGAGGTATTTTCCGTTGCCTGTTCTCATTAAGTATCACTCCCTAAAAAAGTTTCAATTAAATGAAAGAAAGCCAAGCAATGCTTTTAATTGAATGCAAAATGACTCAATTATTCCGATTTGAATACCCTTAAAAAGTGTTCTGGTACAATTCTAGTATGCTTCCAGACCTTAGGGAGATAAAGGCAAAGAGGCTAAACGCAGGCCTTACCCAGAGCCAGCTCGCCAGCCAGAGCGGCGTCTCCCAGAGCCTCATTGCAAAGATTGAGGCCGGCTCCATAGAGCCAAGTTACGGCCGTGCCAAAAAACTGTTTGACTGCCTGAAAAAGCTTCACGCAAAGCAGGAGAAGACAGCAAAGGAGATAATGACAGGTCCTGTCGCATTTGTGGAGGCAGACGACTCTTTGAAAAAGGCAATTAAGGCACTGCAAAGGCACGGCTTCTCCCAAATCCCGGTCCTTTCCAAAGGCAGGCCTGTTGGCAGCATCAGTGAGAAAAGCATCCTCGCAAAAATCAATTCGGAAAAAGTTGATGTGGAAAAGGCAAGGGCAGATGAGGCCATGGAGGAAGCCCTGCCAAGCATCCAGCCAAACATGCCGGAAACTGCGGTAAGGCAGCTGCTTGCATTCAGCTCCGCCGTCCTCGTAGTAAACAAGGGCAGAATCGCAGGCATTATCACAAAATCGGATTTGCTGAAGCAGATGATAAAATGACCGGCAACATTGAACAAATCAGGAAGATTGCCGAGGAAAGGTATTGCAGGGCAGACTTCAAATACCACATTTTGCCGGTGGTAAAAAATGCGCTTCTCTTGGCCGAAAAGCTTGAAGCTGATTTGAAGGTAGTCGAAACAGCAGCTTATTTGCATGACATTGGAAGGGCCTCGGAAAGGGAAGAATATAAAGCATCGAATGACCACCACTTGCTTGGGGCAAAGGAAGCAAGAAAGATTCTTGAAGACCTTGGCTGCGGCAAAGAATTCGTTGAGAAAGTGTCATACTGTGTCCTAACGCACAGGGGAAGAAAGGAACCCGAACCCGAAAGCCTCGAGGAAAAAATCGTTGCCTGCGCAGACGCAATGGCCCACTTTGACTGCTTTCTGGACGTCTTCAGTTTCTTTCTTCGATCAGGGGACTCGTTTGAAAGCACGGTGGAAAAAATGGAAGCCAAAATGGACAGGAACTGGAACAAGAAGCTTACCCTGCCAGAGGCAAAGGAGATTGCCAGGCCAAAGTATGAGGCAATAAGGCTGCTGATAGAAAGCATGAAGGAATACATAGAATAAATAAAAGAGAGTATAGTTAGCATGGCTTTGTCAAAGAGCGAGGAGAGGATTCTGCAGTCAATTGTTGTGGCCTCCGACAACGACCCTGAAAGGCCGGAATTCCCCCCCCCAGAACCCAAAGTTTCCCGCAACCCCAACCGTTGAAATAAAGGTGCCTGGATAAGAAAATTGCAGAAACCCGCTCCCTTTTTGCGCCATAACAAGCCAAACGAAACCTTTTTATTAATCTCTAGCAGCAGTTATATATAACAATGCATAGTGAATTAGTTAATTTGATACATAACATGCTTTGAATTGTGGGGATTTGTTTGAAAAAGCTTCTTGCCTTGGCTTTGATACTGGTTTTGTTCAGCGTTGCTTCATATGCTGCTTTTGTTGAGGCACCAGCAACCGTTGTTGTAAACCAGGAGCAGAAGGATTTTGACGTTGAAATTTTTAACGAGGGTTTTGGCGAAGAAGATTTTTCAGTCAGGCTGTTTGGCCCGTTTGAGATTGAAGTAAGCCCTTCGTCCGGCACCATTAGGTCGGAAAGCGCTGTAACGTCAACTGTTTCTATTGCGCACGACGAATCTTTTGTGGGAAACACTTTTGAGACAACCCTGGAAGTGGAACTGGACGGGGAGACAACGTCCAGAAAGATAAGGGTAATGTTTAAGGAAATTGAGGAAGGGGAAGAGCCTGCTTCCGAGAACAGCACGGGCTTTGTTTCGCTTGCCGGCTTTTACGGTGTGGCAACAGAATTTCTCACGGTTGAAAACGCATTCAATTTTGTTCTTATGGCAATTGCAGCAATTCTCTTGATTGCATTTATTGCTCGCTTCATAAAACGCTTGGAGGTAAGAAAATGAAACATTGGACAACAATCATTCTATCAGCATTCATTCTTTTGTTGATGGCGTCCGGCACATTTGCCGAAATATCGATTTCGCCGGAAACAGAGACAGTGAACATTTCAAGGAACGACAGCATTGGCATAAGGTTCAGGGTAAGGAACCTTTCATACGACAGGACCTGCGTCAGCCTTGATACAACACAGGACGAGTATTACATTAGAACAACCTTAAGCGACGACTTTTTCTGCCTCAACAGGCTGGAGTCAACCTGGATTACTGCCACAATCAGGACGAGAAACGCGCCCCAGGGAAGAAGCACTGTTATGCTATTGGCAGAGTCCGATGACGGCGATGAGCAGGCAAAAATAACCGTGCGCGTTGGCCAGGAATCGGAAATCGAGCTTGTTGCCTACCCCAACGACGTGTGCAGGGGAAAGACCGAGCACATAAACGTCCTTGTCAGGAACAACAGCGACGAATTCAAGAGGGTTAGGCTTAGAGCAGATAACGAAATGCTGCTGCCGTACTTTGAGACAAGCAGCCTCAATTTAGGACCCTTCCAGGAAAGGCATGTTGAGCTTAGAATTCACCCTTCGCCCTACAGCAGTGTTGGCAGGCACCAGGTAACGATGTATGCCACAACAGACGACGAGAGCATTAAGGAAACGGTTTCAATCGACGTTGAAAAATGCTCGGAGGAAGACAGGGCAGAGTTCTCCGTGAGGCTGCCTAAGACAGGGTGCTTTGGCATAGAGAAAGAGGAAGAGGAAAGGATTTACTTCGGGGTTAGGAACAGCCAGGACGAAGAGCAAAAGGTCTACTTCAGCGTTGGAAGCGAGCTTGACACAAAACTCCAGACAAGTAGCGCCTGGCTTGACGCCTTTGAGGAACGCGAGTTTTACTTCGAGGTTTCAGCAGACCAAAAAACAAGGGTTGAAGACTACGATGTAAGGCTGCGCGTTTGGAACAGCAAGCACGAAATCGAGAAAGATGTTTGCGTAACACCTGAAAAGGAGCATTTGACCTCGGTGCAGGTAAAAGAAAACGATTTTGTGGTAAAGCACTACGAAAGCGTTGTTTTCACTATTCTGCTCGAAAACGAGGGGGACTACTGGGAAGAGTTTTCACTTGACCTGGACAATGACTACATCTACATAGATGCAGACCTGAGCCTTGACGAGGTAACCCTTGAGAGGAGAACAGAGAAAGAAATCTATGTCAGTGTTAACATAATGCCAAGTGCTCTTGAGGAAGATTATGTTCTCATTCTCCAAGTCGGGACAGAGGACGACTTTGTGGAAAAAGAGCTTCGCTTCAGGGTTGTTGAGGAATACAGGCCGGACGAAGAGCCTGATGAAGATGCCGACGTAGACATTGTGAGCTATGCAAGCTCGTTTAGAATGGACGAAAACTCTGAGAAAGGCCTTTTGGTCACCTTAAAGAACAACTCAGGCGTTTCCGCTTCAGGCATTGAACTAACGCTTGTTGACCTTCCCAAAGGCATTGAAGCAGAGGCCGAAACAGGAATTTCCCTGCAGCCATACGAAGAAAAAGAAGTTGAATTGGTTGTAAGGGCAGGGGAAGAAACAGCAGACAGCTATGAGGCAGTACTGCAACTTTTCTTCGAGGGAAAAACCGAGGAAAGGGATGTCAGCCTCACAGTTGAAGAGGCGGAAGAAGACCTTGCCGGACTGGCGGGCCTCTACGCAATAGGCGGCTCGGCCCTTCTTGGCCTGGCAGGCCTAATCATAGTAATTCTGGTTGTTGTACTTGTTGCAAGAGCCGTTAAAAAGCCCGACACAGCAAAAAAAGAAGATGAATCTTGGATAAGGGGGTAAAAATTAGATGGACAAAAGAATATTGGTTTTAGCAGCTCTGCTCTTCCTTTTGGGAAGCGCAAGCGCTGTAACGCTAAATGGAGACTTTTCACTTTCAATGGACTGCGAAAGTGGAAAAAACGTGGTTTACACGCTTTACAACGACAGTTCAAGGACCAGAACATACACAATCAAGGCTGTTGGAGAGAACAGTGACTGGATCAACATCAACGGAAAGTGGGTTGGTGAAGACGCCCTGGAAATTTCCGTTGAAGGAAAGAAATCGGCAGAATTGTATGCGCTTGTAAAGCCACAGACCTGTTATGTCAGGCCAACCGACTATGTGATAAGAATTGAGATTGACGGCAGGGAAACGCTTTACAAGGAAATCAACGTTGACATAACCGAAAGCAGAATACTGGGCTTGGAGATAATCCCAAAAAGCCAGGGAGCAGCACAGTGCGAGGAAAGCTATTTCGACATCAGGATAAGGAATGCAGGGCAGTGGAATGAAGAAGTCAGGCTAAGCGTTGAAGGACTGCCATCATCCTGGGAAAACCTCCAAAGCGACAGAGTCAGCCTTGACGGCGGCCAAACAAGGGAGATAGAGCTCATGGTCAAGCCACCCTGCAGGGCAGAAGTTAAAAACTACCCCTTTACAGTGGAAGCAGAGCTTCTCGGAACAGACTTTTCAATCAAGAGAACGGCCTCGCTTGAAATAGAAGACAGGCAAGGCATCGAAATCCAAGCGGAAAAAATGGTCGCCTGCGCAGAAAAGGCCACCTCGGAAGAAATTGAAATCAGGAACAGTGGCCTGCTGGAAGACAGCGTAAGGCTGAGCATCGGGAACCTTGACTGGGCAAGCATTCAGCCAAGCGAACTCGGAATAGAGACAGGTGAGGAAAGGACTGCAAGAATCGTTTTCTCCAAGACAAACGCAGAGAAAAAGACCTATGAGTTCACAGTAAAGGCCTACTCTGAAAAGTTCAACAAGACCACCATGAAAAGGGTGAAAGTTGCGCTTCAAGAATGCTACAATGTAACGGCAAAGGCAGTAAAGCTTGACAACAAGGACATCGAAGAAAAGACAGTAGTATGCGTTGAAAGAAACCCGGTCTACACCTTTTCAGTAAAGAATGAAGCAATTGAGCCAGTTGAGGCAAACATTCGCGTCACAGGCCTTGACAGCATCATTTCACCGTCAAGCACTGTGATAAACAGGGGCGAAACAAAAACTGTTTCAGTAGAGATTGACCTATCCAAGGAAAAGCCTGGAAAAAAGGAATTCAGGTTTGAGGCAAGCGGCGAAAACTTCTCAGCAAGGCAGGATTTGGAGCTTGAAGCAGTTGACTGCTTCTCTTTGGCAGTAGACTGGGATGGCCTGAACGAAAAAATAGAGCTGGACGAAGACTGCAAGAGCAAGGTCTTCACAGCCAAAATAACAAATTTGGGCGAAAGGGGCCAAAACGCAGTAATTTCAATAACAGGCCCTGACTGGGTCAACACAGAGCCAAAGCAGGCAGCCCTGGACGCAGGGCAGGAGCAGGAGGCATACTTCTACATCGCCCCACCGTTCGACCTCGAAGAGGGAATCTACACTGCAACAGCCTCAATCAGGGGAAAGGAACGAACCTTCAACAGAAAGATTGAAATAAGCACATTTGGCTTTGAAAAAGGGACAGAGCCAGAGCCCCAGGAGCCGGACGACAACGGCGTAGAGGAAAGGCCGGCAATCAGCATTGAGGGAAAGGCAACTGTTGAAGAACTTTTGGAAGAAAGCGCAAAAGTCAAGGTTGAAATCTCAAACCAGGGAACCAAGACACTCGAAATATCGAGCGTTTCCGCAGCCGACCTGAACGCAGTGTTTGAATTCGAGCCAGCAACCCTGAAAACAGAGGAAACAGTCGAGGTTTCTATGACCATCTTTTTGGCCGAGGGCGAAGAGCTGCCTGAATTGGTGGTTCTGAAACTTGAAACAAACCAGGGATTGTTGGAAACACCTGTAGAGGTTTCAGAAAGCGATTCAGAGGACATTTTGGCTGGCTTGTTCAGCCTTGCAGGAGTGGATGATCTGCTGCTTGCGGCAATAGTCCTCATAGTAATAGTGGTCTTTGCAGCCATTGCGCTTCGCTCAGAGTCTGGTTCAAGGTCAGAGTCGGGCCTGAAGCACCTTGTGAACGAAGTCCAAGACCTTCCGGGAAGGAAGCTCGAGGAAATCGGCAAGCACAAGTCTTTAAGGTCTCTTGCCAAAGAGGTTAAAAAGCCGGCAAGGAAGAAGCCAGCAAAGAAGAAGGCCTCAAAGAGAAAGGCAAGGAAGAAGTAAGCAGGCAAGGGAAAAAAGTAAATAGGATAATTGTTTTTGGCGGGCTTTCAATGCCCGCCTCCTACTTCAATATTTGCACGCCAGCAAGCTCTTTAAAGTCATTGTCAAGGGTAAGCACTTTTGCGTTTTCCTCTAACGCGGTCCTGTAAATTATTGCGTCAGCGGTGTGCAGCCCCTTTTTCATGCAGTCCTCTGCCGCTTTTTCGCATATTT
>JAFCBY010000152.1 GCA_017610485.1 Candidatus Falkowiibacteriota bacterium | reverse complement strand
CCTAAGCTTGAAGAAGTCAATGTTGCAGGTTGCGATATAGTTTGGCAGCGGCAGAGTGCTGGTTATCGCATACCTTTTCCTTGCCGGCCTTGGGTCAATCTTTGTTTGCTCAAGCCAGTGCGGCTTCAAAAGCATTTGCCCTGGCCCCTGCCACCTGGCTTTCTTGTTTGGGGTGGGATACCCAATATTCAGTCCAAAGAAGTGCTTGCCTCCATATCCCTGGCCTGCAATGCCAAACCCGGCATGAGAATGCTTCAATTTGTCAGAACCTATGATTGGGCTCAGTTTTTTGAATGCCTTGAACCAAGGCTCGTTAATCTTTTTTTCATACTCGCAGCCGACTATTGTGGCAGCCAGGTCTGAAATCCTTTCCAGGGGTTCAAGCTGGCTCTTGCGCGAGGTGCCCGATCCCAGTGAAACTTCTGTGCACAAGGACCTTGCTTTTAATGCAAAGCTGTATGCAATGCTGTAACTGTCCAGGTAATCTTCCAGCGGCAGCTCTAAATCCTTGGCTGTTGGAATCAGCTCAAAGCCAATGCCCATCCTTTCAGATTTTTTAATGCCATAACCCTGTTTCAGTATCTTGGATGCGGTCTGCAGCAGCTCTTTCCAAAGCCTTTTTTTGAACCAGGCTGTCTTGAACTCGAGCTTTTTCCCTCCGGCCCTGAAGCATGTTTTTGATGCAAGGATGTAGAGATCCGGCTTTTTGAAGAGGGTCCTGAAGTACCTGCTTTTTGTTTTCTTCTCAACGGTTTTGATGAACGCATCCAGTTCCTTCGTGCCTCTGCTCTTCTTCCCTTGTCCAAGTTCTTCAAAGAGGCTCCAGGTTTTGTCCAGTGTCTTGAGCATTCTCCTCCTCTTGCCTGTTACAAAGACAGACATGTCCCCGCCTAGGGAATGAATCGCTCTGCTTAGGGGCGCGATGCTGAAGAAGGCCGCCTCGTTTCCCATTGGCAGTTCCACAAGGCAGGTTTTTCCCTTGCCCAGGCTTTTTCCCAGTTCCTTTTTGTAGTAGGCGACTTCCTTTGAAAATTTTTTTTTGTTGTAGACCATTTCTTTTCACCGAAAAAGCAGTTACTTTCTTTTCAGCATTGGCAGGCCGGTTCTCTGGTTTTCCACCACTAGAAAGCCGTCTGGCATATCAATGTTTTCCTCTTTTTTCTTGCTGAAGAAAAAGAGCTTGCCCCTGTTGTGCAGGTAATATTTCTGGCCCCTGCTGTTGTCATAGTCAAAACCCATTGGCATTCCCCCTTTGCAATAAGAGTAACTGGCTTCTCATTATTAAAGTTTTTGTCCAAGTATATTTTATGGACAAGACCCTACTCCTTAAGAAATTCAAGCAATTCTGCCACAGTCTTTCACCAAAGGACAGGGTTGCAATAATTCATCACTCTGATGCCGACGGAATTTGCTCTGCTTTGGTTACGGCAAAGGCTGTGGAAAAACTTACTGGAAAAAGGCCAGTAGTAGTACAGCATTATGAATATGGTAACAGGAAGCTTGCAAAAAAGGCCATCTCCTCAATGAAAAAAAAGAAGGCAAACGTTCTGATAATTGTTGACGTCGCAGTGGACGGCGAATCAGGCTCTGTAGAGGAAAGGTTCCAGTTTGAAAAATGCCTTGTTTTGGACCACCACAAGATGCACAAGGACCTGAACGGGGAGAACCTTCTCTTTATCAAGGCAGAATTTTTCTCCAAAAAGGATTCAAGCAGCTATGTGGCAAGCAAGCTTGCGTTTGATCTATTCAGCAAAGTAGTTAACATAGAGGAAATGGATTGGGTGGCGTGCGTTGGCATTTTGGGGGATATGAGCCTTAAAAGGTGGCGTGCGTTTGTCAAAAAAACTCTGCAAAGAAGAAAAATCCCCTTAACTGGATTGTATGCAATCCTGGACCTGATTGCCGCAACAGAGGTTCTTGCAAGCAGCAGGCTGAAAACATTGTTCTGGATGGTGTATGAGGCGCAGGACCCGGAACACGTCCTGAATGCACCCTTCAAGAGATACCTAAAAAGGTTCAAGAGGGAGCGGGACTCATTAATCAAGGACTTTAAGAAAAAGGCGGAATACCTGCCAGGGATAGAGCTCTTCTTTTACACAATGAAGGCAAGGCAT
>JAFCBY010000054.1 GCA_017610485.1 Candidatus Falkowiibacteriota bacterium | reverse complement strand
CATTATTGGCAAAAGCATTCTTGAGTAGATTGACCACTCGCTTCTCAAAAGAAGAAGGATAGAGGAAAGCGCAAGGCATGCCAACACCAAAAGCGCAAATGCCTGCCTTTTCAGGGCTGCCTTTGCAAGCCCGAACAGCAGGAAGAATGTGATTGGAAAGGTAACCAGTGAAAAGCCAATGAATGCAATTTCCTTGGAGATCCCAAAGGGATTGGCTGAAAAGCCCTGCTCCAAAAAGAACCAGAAGCTTGCGTTGAAGTTCAGGGGGAGGAGGACAGCCGATTCCAGGAATAGCTCGGGCTGCTCAAATTCCGAGGGCTGCATTGCGCTCGTCGGCATGAAAAGTAGGAATAGTGAGCATAGGGCCACTGTTGCAACAATGAAAAACAGGGTGGATTTTTTGAGGTCTTTGGCCTTCTCTTTCCAGATTTCAACCAGGAACGCCAAAAAGAAGGCCGGCAGCAAAATCGCGGCGTTTTCCTTGCTAAGGACCATGGCGGCAAGCGAGAAGGGGACAACAAAGAGAATTGCCTTGTTTGTTTTTTCCCTGAACAGCAGGTAGAGATAGAATGAAAGCAGTACAAAGACCGAGGCAAGGGTATCGGGCATGTTCACAGCGCCAAAAATTATTAAAAGAGAGTGAATTGCGGCAAAAGCAAAGCCGATGTGCCAGTATTTTGGAAAAAGCTTTCTTGTTATTAGGAATGCAAGCAGCAGCTGCAGGGCGGAGAATATGATTGGGAAAATTCTGACTGTTTCAAGGGTAAGGCTCAGGGGCAAGAGCATGAAGGGAATTGCAACAATTAAATGGTATAAGGGCACGGGCATGTTTTCAACCCCCGTTCCCGGAATTCCCTCAAATGGCAAAGCCTTGTTTTGAATTATGTACCGTGAAATTGTTAGGTGGTGAAGGGAGTCAGTCATTGCCGGGTCCGGCATGTATGCCAGGGCAAAAAGCCTTGCGGCTATGGCCAAAACTATTATGGCAAAGAATAGCTTGCGGCCTAGGTTTGGTTTGCTTAAAAAGGACAGAAATCCAGCAGACATCAATAGGGTTAGGCTATAAAGGTATTTAAAGGAAAAGCCGGATTTTATGGTACGTTAATCAAAAAATAAGTGCTTTTAAACACTTAAAACCAGGAATTCTTAATATGCCTTCCAAAAAACTTTTGAAAAAAGTTTCATCAAAAAAGCGCCGTATGCCAAAGGCATATGGCAAGAGAAAGCCATGCCTTGTGGTCCTGATTCCGGCCCTCAACGAAGAGAGGACAATCGGCTCTGTAATTAGGGCAATTCCGAAAAAAATTCAGGGCATGGGCAAAGTCCTTGTCCTGGTTGTTGACGACGGAAGCACTGACAGGACGATGCAAAAGGCAAGGCAGGCAAGAGCCGACAAAATAGTTTCGCACGGCGTGAACAAAGGGTTGGGAATTGCCTTCAGGACAGGAATTGAAACAGCTTTGGGAATGAAGGCCGACATAATTGTAAACATTGACGCCGACGGCCAATTCAATCCAGAGGACATTGAGAAAATCGTTGCCCCAATAGTGGCAGGCAAGGCCGATGTTGTAACCTGCAGCAGATTCAAGAAAAAGGCCCTTGAGCCAAAAATGCCTGCGGTTAAGAAATTTGGAAACAGGCTGTTCACAAGAATGATTAATTTTTTTACCAAAAGCAATTTTACCGACACTCAATGCGGCTTCAGGGCATACTCTAAAGAGGCCGCCTTGAGGCTCAACCTCTTTGCAAAATTTACCTACACTCAGGAAACCCTTATTGACCTGATTAACAAGAGAATGTGCATTGAAGGGGTTGCGTGCAGGGTTAGGGGGCAGAGAGAGGGGCAAAGCCGGGTGGTAAAAAGCTGGTATAGGTACGGCATAAAGGCATTGCTCATTGTTGTCAGGACCTTGCGCGACTACAAGCCAATGATGTTTTTTGGGGGTATGGGAGCCCTGCTTTTTGGAGTGGGCGTAATAGGGGTTCTCTACTACTGGCTGTTTTCGCCTGTTCCCACGCCTGGCTGGATTGTCTACGGCATAGGAATACTGCTGCTTTTGGGATTCCTTCTAATTATGCTTGCATTAATAGCGGACATGCTTGACAGGCAAAGAAAAATTCAGGAGGAGATCCTTTACAAGCTGAGGAAAAAAGAGCTTGAGAAGTGACTAGAACCCATTCTTATTTGAAGATTTTTGAAAAGTATTTCAGGCCCGAAACCAATAGCTTTGGATTCTTTGAAATTCTTCTCAGGGCATAGCCTGGCCTAAAGTAAGCCCCTTTGTAGGCCTTCTTGTACATTCGCTCAACCAACTCTTTGTTAAGCGAGCCCATTTCATAGTAGGCCTTTCCAGAGTAGCTGCCGAACTTTTCCCAGTCGTCAACAGGTAAGCAGTTTATTACTTTTTGGTTAAAATAAAGAATTGTTCGACCAAACTTGCTTCTAAAATTGTACCAAAGCCATTAAAACTAACAGAGAGAATTTTTTTATGAACTAAGTATAAAAAAGTAACTGTGGGTTAATGGTTTTATGAGAATCCTTTTTGTAAGCTCAACATTTCCAGAGACGCCTGAAGAGAGCCTCGACTGGATTGGAGAATTTACGAAAACCATTGTTGAGAAAGGGCACAAGGTCATGGTTCTGGCTTCACACACAGCAGGAACCCAAAAAGAACAGGTTTTCAACAAGATGAAGATAAAGCGCTTTCAATACTTTTGGCCCAGCTCCCTGCAAAAGGTAGCGTACGGAGAGGGAATTGCCGAAAACACAAAAAAAAGCCTTCTTGCAAAAACACAACTCCTGCTGTATGTGATAAGCAACACCTTTGCCGTGAGAAAAGCAGTGAAAGAGTTCAAGCCAGACATTGTTCAGGCACTCTGGAGTTTCCCACAGGGGTGGGCAGCAGCGCTTATAAAAAAAGAGTTTGGCTTTCCGCTTGCAATCCACCTGTTCGGAGCAGAAGTCTACCTGGCAAAAAACTACGGGATGCCGTCTCTTGCGAGATGGCCAACGAAGCACGCAGAGCTGGTAACTGCCAACAGCCAGGCAACAAAGGAAGCTGCTTTGGAAATTGGCATAAAAAAGTCTATGAAAATTTTGTTCTACGGGGGCATAGATACAAAAAAATTCAATCCAAAAAACAGCGGAAAAAAACTTAGAAAAGAACTGGGTTTGGAAAAGGAGCCCATGATCTTTGCACTCGGCCGAATCGTTGAAAGAAAGGGATTTATTTACCTTGTAAGAGCAATGCCCCTCATACTAAAAAAGTTTCCAAAAGCAAAGCTTGTCATTGGAAGCACGGGCCCGGAAAAGGAAAAGATCGAAAAAGAGGCAAACAAACTCAAAGTGGAAAAAAGCGTTATTTTTGCGGGAAGAATTCCCAACAACTCGCTTACAGAATACTACGCGGCCTGCAGCGTCTTTTGCCTACCTGCAATAGTTGACAGCAGAGGCGAAACAGAGGGCGGCCAAGGAGTTGTGATTGGCGAGGCCATGGCAACAGGAAAGCCGGTGGTTGCAAGCGACATAGGCGGAATTCCAGACGCCGTAAAGCATAACCTTAATGGATTGCTTGTGGAACAAAAAAATCCAAAACAGTTGGCAAACGCGATATGCAAAATTCTTTCCGACAAAAAACTCTCCGAAAGGCTTTCAAAAGCCGGCCGAAATTTTGACGAAAAAGAGTTAAGCTACGAAACACTCGCAGGAAAATTCATTGCAGAATATGAAAAAGTGCTTAGTGCAGGAAAGGAGTCCAAATGAGAATTCTTGGAATACACGATTCACACGACTGCGGTGCGGCCCTGATTAAAGACGGGGCTATTATTGCCGCGATAAACGAGGAACGCCTGAATAGAATGAAGATGTGCTGGGGCTTTCCCAAAAAGTCAATTAAAACCTTGCTTGAGATGGCAGACCTCAAGCCAAAAGACATTGACCTTATCGCAATTGCGTCTGAGAGGGGGCTGTGGCAGCCAAACCCCCTTTCCCACAAGGAAGCAAGCCAGAAAATGGACCTGCTTGGCACAAAAAAAACTGCTTCAAAGGCAAGCACGGTTGCCGGAAACCTCATGAAAAAAGAGGGCTTTATCCCTGTGCAAAAGGCCATTGAGATGCAGCTCGGTGGAAAAGAAAGACAAAAAAAGATCAAGGAATGGACAAAAGAGAAGGGCTTTGACTGCGAAATATTGTTTGTGGACCACCACATGGCGCACGCGGCCTCCGCATACTTTACATCCGGAAAGGAAAGGGCAACGATTGTGACAAGCGACGCAGCAGGGGACGCACTTTCCTCATTGATATGCAGCGGAGAAAAAGGGGAAATAACGATTAGGCACAAAATCGGCAGCTACAACAGCATTGGAAAGTACTACGCCTATGTAACAGAACTCTGTGGCTTTACCCCAAACAAGCACGAGGGAAAGATTACCGGCCTGGCAGCATATGGAAAGCCGGCTCACCTGGACTACTTCAACAGGCAGATAACATTTGAAAAGGGGTCCATCGTAAACCACAGCAATGCAAGGCACAGCTCTGCAGTGGAAAAGATTAGGAGAGAGCTTCGAAATTTTTCAAAAGAGGACTTGGCGGCATCTGTCCAAAACCATTTGGAGCAGAACATGGTGAAGTACATTAGCCACTGGGTTGAGAAAACAGAGCTCCCGGATGTTGTAACAGCCGGCGGCGTCTTTGCAAACGTCAAGCTCAACCAAAGGATTATTGAATCAAAGCCGGTTGAAAGTTTTTTTACGCATCCCCACATGGGAGACGGCGGCCTTGCGGTCGGAGCCGCATTGTATGCCTACTCGCAGAAGCTGCTTGACCAAGGCTCTTTCCTGAAGCCGTTTTCACTGGACAATGTCTACTTTGGGCCGGGCTACACAAACGATGAAGTGCAAAAGGCCCTGGAAAAAGAGGGCCTGAAGGCAAGGGAAGTGAGTGATGTGGAGGCAGAGGCGGCAAGGCTTGTTGCAAAGAAAAAAGTCGTGGGTTTTTTCCAGGGCAGAATGGAATACGGGCCACGCGCCTTGGGAAACAGAAGCATTCTTGCAGACCCAACAGACCAAAGCATCAACGACTGGCTGAACAAGAGACTTGTGAGAAATGAGTTCATGCCATTTGCCCCCTCAGTGCTTGACACAGACGCGGCTGACTTCTACATAAACTATTCTAAGGGCATGTACCCGGCCCGCTTTATGACAATCACCTTTGATGTCCCCCTGGAAAAGGAGAAGATGGCACAAGCAGTTGTCCACATTGACCACACCGCAAGGCCACAGGTTGTCGATACAAGGGCAAACCCTGTTTACTACAAGGTTCTCAAAGCCCACAAAGAGCTCACCAAGCTGCCGCTGTTTGTCAACACTTCCTTCAACGCGCACGAAGAACCCATTGTCTGCACTCCGGAGGATGCAATCCGCTCCTTCAAGAACGGCTGCGTTGATGCCCTGGCGATAGAGGACTTTGTTGTGGAAAAGAAGCAAAGAACCTAACAGCCTTTAATTTTGACAAACAGCCAACGCTTATTTTAAAGTGTATAGCTCGACCCGGTCTTTTCCAACGATGTATGTTTTCACAAACACTGTCCTTTCCTGCCATTGGCCGTAGTTCTCCTCAAAGACCAAGTCATCAATTCCCTTTGTCACAAGCAAGTGTGTTGGCTCAAATTTTTCCAGTGGACTTTCATCGTTGAAACCCTTGAAAAGAGGAATACATTTAAGGCTTGTTTCCATGCACAGCCAAGAACCTGAAAATCCCAAAACAATGCTGTCAGATGGAAGGTCTTGGGAAAGGGACCTTGTTGCCCCAATGAGAGAAAAAGTCGGTGAGGATGCCCAGGCATAGAAGGGTAGGGCCGTCGAAGCTAAGAACAAAAGGATTACGGCCAAAAAAATGGCTTTTCTCGTAGAGATGCCAATCAGAACTTTTGGAAAGAGAAAATGCAAAACAAACGAAGCTATCAAGCCTATGAAAAAAATTGCCCCTGCAAAGACCGCTATGAAAAAAATCAGGGCTGAAAGCTCTTCTATCTGCAAGAAAAACTTGTTTATCCAGATAGATAGAGCAAGACTAAATATTCCAAGCCAGATAATAAACAAAGCGAAAACGCGTTTCTTCAAGAATACGCTCTCGCTGAAGACCTCGGTTCCAAGGAATCTCAAAAGGGTAATGGATGCAAGGAGACACATTGGAGGCAGCATCATTAGAAAAAACCTGGGCGGCTGATAGGAAAGCCCTGCAAGGGGAATGGCAGAGGAAAGCAGCCAAGCCGATGCAAGCAAAAGCCCTGGCCTGGCACCAAACCAGTCATGCAAAAAATCGCGAAATGTAATCATGATGCCAACCAGGGAAAGGAAAGCAAGGACAATGGACTGGGCTAAAAAACTGTTTGCAAAGAACAAGGCTATACCCCTTACCAGTTCCAGTGGGGTAGCAAAAAACCTGGCTCCGACAGTGGTTCCAGACAGGTCAAAAAATATTGGAAGCAGAAAATAAGCAAAGGCAAGGAACAGAAGTAGAAGAGATGCCAGTGAAATTCCCTCCAAGTAACTTGGCTTGTTTTTAGCAAGCCTTCTTGAGAGAAAGAACGCAACCACCAGAGTTGGAAGGAAAAGAATGGCCAATGGCTTGAACAGGAAAGCAAGGATAAAACTTAACAGAGAGCCCAGTCTGAAAAGGAGGGGCAGTCTGCTGTTGTTGCCTTTCACCCACAGCAAAAGTGAAAGAATCAGAAACGAGATCACGAACGTTTCCAAAAAAGCAAACTTGTCAAACATTACCGCAGAATATGAGAATGCAAGAAAGAAAGATGACAGGAGGGCAACATTTTTTCCTGAAACCTGCTTTGCCAAGAGAAACAAAAACAGTACTGAGAGTGTGCCAAAAACCACTGATAGGATCCTTATTTGGGCATAACCTATGCCAAGGAATGAAAAGGACAGGAAGGACAAAAAGGTGAAGGTTGGGCTCATCATATAACTCGGGCTTTCCTCCGACTCAAAAGTAGTAAGCCGTCCAAACAAGGCAAGATTTCTTGCGTCAAAAGACCTAAGGCCAGGGTCTGTAACAGGGGAATTGCTGAACGTCAAATCAAGTGGGGCGTCTGCCTCAAGCTGCCAGCCCCTGAGCAAAAAGGCCGCAACAAGGATTAGCCCCAACAGCAACAGTTCATTTTTCTGAAAATTCTTCATCCCAAACCAATAGAAAAAGGGGTTGTTAAAAGCTTTTAAAGCTCCCCACGTCAACGTAAATCACCAAGCCAGCAGCATTACCACAAGCAATGCGTATTGCAAACAGGCCTACCTTACCATTTTAAGGAACAGGTCCAAATCCCTTTTGTTCAGTTCCCTTAGCACTGTCAGGGTGGCGGCGTAGAGCAAGAGCATTAGGCAAAGCTCGCCCAACAGCAAAAGCCCTGTCAATCCAATGTTTACTGAAAAGGCGTATGCAAGAAGCCCTGCAATTGCAATTCTTGCAAGGGACTTTGGGCTTATGAATGCCTTGAATTTGAGCAAAACATAGACAGCGCTCAGGAGGAAGCCCAAAAACGTGGCGCCCAAAGAGGCAAGGGCCGCTCCCGCAATGGAGTAAATTGGCACGAGAACAATGCTTAGGCCAAAGAGGGCTATTAGGGCAACCAGCCCAAA
>JAFCBY010000002.1 GCA_017610485.1 Candidatus Falkowiibacteriota bacterium | reverse complement strand
GGAATAAGGTTATAACGAGTTATTTAATTCCAGATTGGATTTTAAACGATAGAGCCTGTTTTACTTTTTTTGCCAGACGTTATTTCGACTGTGAAGCAGGTGTTGATGTTACTAACAAAATGTTGTCCATTGAATTGTACAAATCAACAGACCTACTTGAAAATAGCCTTTCTTTTCTGAATCAAATGAGACAAGGGTTTCAACGCCATTTTGGCATTAGGGCGATGAACCCCTTCTTATTATCTAAGAGAGTTAAGAGGACGTATGGTGCAACAGTTCAGGGTACAAGGTTGAGGATTAAGCGAAAAGCGGCAGTCAAAAAGTTCTATACTGATATTGGTTTTGACAATGCTGTTAAAATGGAAAAGTTGAGATTAAGCATAACTTAAAAAGGCTTCTTTAAGCCAAATATCTTAGGGTTGTAGGTTGAGCACAACGGGGATTTGTTATAACTTTATTTTTATATCAAGCCGGTACTGTCGCTCAGCCTGAATGCGTTTTTGGGAGACCAAGCGCATGGCTTAGGAGAGCACACGGCTGAAGACCGTGGTGTCGTGGGTTCAAATCCCACCAGCCCCATTTTTCCTTTTTTTGAATTCTTTTTAAACACTTTCTTGTCTAATTCCTTTGGTGATTTTCTTTGGCAAAACCGGGAGTTGACTATGTTGGGGTTGGCGTTGGCGTAATGGTGCGCAATGAAAAGGGAGAATTCTTAATTGGCCAGCGCCAGAAGCATTCGAAGAACGAGCCTGGCAAGTGGTGTTTTCCCGGCGGAACCCTGGACTTTGGGGAAAAGATGTTTGACTGTGCTAAAAGGGAAGCAAAGGAGGAGGCCGGGATTGATGTTGAGCCTGTGAGGCTTGTAAATATAATCGACCACATTCTTCCTGATGAAAAGCAGCACTGGTTCAATCCAGTGGTTGAAGCAAGGCTCCTCAGCGGAAAGCCGATTGTGGCAGAACCGAACAAAATGGCCAAATGGCAGTGGTTTTCTTTGGACAACCTGCCAGAGAATCTTACGGCTAACATGGTCAAATTCTTCAACGAAGTCAAAGAGGGAAAAATTTCCCTTGGCTGAATTCCTTTTTTTTCCCAATTTCAATTCCCTCCCAAGTTCCTTTTGCTTTCCTTTTAAATTTGTTTCCAATCTATTTCTATCAATGCGCAATTATTGCAAAGCACTGCTTTTTCTCTTGTTTCTCCTAGTTTTGCCTTTGTCCCCTGCCCTGGATGCCCCTGTTGTAACAAGTGGCACGCATACCGCGGGCGAGTGGGGCCCCTCAAACACCCACTTTGGCTGGGAACCAATAGAGGGCGCAATAAGGTATTGCTATTCCTACAATCCGGATTCTGGCGGAGAGGCCCCTGATGAGCCCTGCACCGAGTACACCAGCCTCAACCTGCCTGGAAAGATTACCGGCGGCGATTACTACTTTCACATAAAGGCGCTTTCCCCTTCGGAGGCAAGCCCAACCACCACCTTCCACGTAAAGCTTGATATGGATGGGCCTGAGTGGGAGAGTTGGCCCCCTTTGGCGGCTGTTTCCCTGCCGGACGGAGGGATTAAGGTTTCCTGGGTTCCCTCACTGGACCCGGAAAGCGGCATAAAGGAGTATGAGGTTTACAGGAAGCTGATGGCAGACTGTACTGTAAGGGACACGCCGATCTACGTTGTCTTTTCATCCGGCACCACCAGCTTCAATGACAACAACGACCTGTCTGAGAGCACCACTTATCATTATTTGGTAAGGTCAATTGACAATGTGGGCAACCCCGGCATGGTGAGCAACGAGGCCTTTGCCGGAACCATTGCCACCTGCAACCTGGCAATAGACTTTACGGCCGAACTTTCTTCTAATAACTCACAGCTCCTGCTAAGCATTTCAAGTGACAACAAGGTTTACAGGGGCAGCCTGAAGGCCATGCTTCCGGGTGGCCGGGAGCAAACCTTTTTTGAGGACAAGGAGGCTTTCACCGAGTGGAGCGAAAGCCTCGACCTGGCAGACGTTGATTTTGGCTACATAGATTTCACGCTCTCAGCCGAAGAGCTTTTTGGGGACAGCTGCGGCGAGGAAAAAAGGTTTATCTACGACTTAACAAAGCCTGAGGCAAGCTTTGTTTTTCCAAAGTACAATGACAAGGTAAGTGAAACAGTTCCCTTTGAGGTCAAGGCGGAGGATGTTGGCAGTTTCAAAAGCGGCGTGGATTCTGTAAAATTTCTTCTCAGGGAAGCTGATTCCTGGGCCAGCATTGGCCCGGGTGAAGATGCAGGCGATGGCGTCTACAAACTTGGCTGGGATAGCTTCTCAGTAGAGAACGGCCAGCAAAGAATCAAGCTTGAGGTTGTGGACAAGGCAGGCAACAAGGTTGAGACAACAACCACCCTCATGGTTTTGAATGCCTTTGAAACCAGCCTTGATTTAAACCAGGCGTTTGAGCAGGCTGTTAAGGCCAGGGACGAGGCCCTCGCCTCAAAATGGGATCTTGCCATAAGCGCAATCTCTTCGGAAACAATGCAGTGCTTGATAGATGAGGCTGACTCAAACATTTCTGCCGCAAAGCAGCTTTCTTCGGAGCCCGGCCTTGAGAACGAGACAAATGCGAAGATGATGATTGCCGAGGCAATGCTTTCATACACGCGGGCAAAGGAAACGGTAAAAATCTCTGCGTACAACGAGGCCGAATTCATTTTCAACAAGGAACAGGTTGCTATCCTGCTAAACGCGGCGGGAATTTCCGGGGCAACCGCCGACCAGGCGGTGCAGTTCATTGAAAAGGCCGACCCCAAAAGAACCTTGAAGCTCCTGAAGGTTGAGGACGACAATGTGACATATTACAGGGCGTTGATCGAGGTCTCCTTTACTCCTGATGTGAACATTTTGGCCGACAGCAACATGGGCGACAACGTCATTCAGGTAATGGAGGTTGTTCCCAAGGCGTTTGCAGAGTATGCTGCAGAGCTTGACTCAAACATTGCCTTCACTGTCCTGGCCGACGACCCAAAACTCTCTTTTACGTTGAGAAGGGAGGAATACAAGAAGAGGAAATTTTCTTACGCCTTGAACGACAATTTGACCCAGGCGCAGGCAGACGCCATGCTTTCGGAAAACATCATTAACAAGTTTGTTGCGCCACCAATCCTTCTGCCTGTTGAGGCCGGTGTCGGGCTTCCAATCTCGCTTTCCTTCGGCTTACTTCTCTTTGCAGGAGTGGCGATTGCCGTAACCATACTTGCAATTGCCATACTCATTGTGATGAGGAAGTACGCAGGCAGTAAAAAACACAAATTTGGCGCTTCCCCCAAAAAGTTTTCCGTGGGTGAAAGGCCCAAAAAGGCAAGGAAAGAAGAAAAGCCGAAGAGGGACGAAAAGCCAAAGAAGGGAAAGCCCAAGTTTGGCTCTGGCTTCAAGATGCCAAAAATCAGGAAGGAAAAGAAGTCTGAAAGTCCTTTAAGCGTGTTTGGAAAGGCATAAGCCCCTTTTAATAACTTTTTCTGACAATTCTTTTCTATGGCGGAAAAACAGGTGTTTTGGACTGAAAAGGTTGCCGATGAACTGATCAAGCAAAAGAGAAAAGAGTATGTCTGCGAGGGAATGTGGACTCCAAGCGGATATTTCCATATCGGAAACGCAAGGCCTGAAATATTCACCCCCTATTCGGTTTACCGCGTTTTGGTTGAAAGGGGGCTTAAGGCAAGGCAGAACCTAATTATTGATGATTTTGACCCCATTGACAATATTCCTGCCGGGATTCCTGTCAAGAAAGAGGACGAAGACAAGTTTATTGGTGTGCCCTGCAAGTTTGCTGTCTCTCCATTCGAGGGGTACAAAAGTTGGGCGGACTACTTCACAAGCCAGATAACGGATGTAATTGACAATTTTGGCCTTGATTTGAACATTATTTCTTCTTTTGATTCTTACAAGGGCGGCAAATTCAATGATCTTATCATTTTTTCATTGGAGCATGCCAAAGACATCGTCAAAGTTTGGAACAAAATTTCTGGGGCGGACAAGCCAGGTGATTTCCTTCCGGTTGTTGTTACCTGTGAGGAATGCGGCAAAAGCCTTTTTTCAAAGGCGGTCTCATGGGATGGAAAGAAAGTTGGCTATGAATGCAAATGCGGCTTCAAGGGAATGGTCTCTCCCCTTAACGGAAATGTAAAACTGCATTGGAGGGTTCATTGGGCTGCGAGCTGGATTGTGAACAACGTTGCCTTTGAGTCCGCCGGAAAAGACCATTTTAGCAAGGGGGGGAGTGTGGATGTTGGCCAGGCCTTAATGCAAGACGTTTTCAAGAAGCCGCCGCCATACCAGTCCCCCACAGAGTTTGTTCAGTTAAAGGGGGCAAAGATGTCAGGTTCTGTCGGAAACCTTTTTGGATTGAAGCAATGGCTTCAGGTGGCTTCCCCGGAATTGTTCAGGTTCTTGTTTTTCTCATACAAGCCAAACACTGCAATTAACTTCAGCCTTTCTGACAACAGCTTCGTTCTTCTCAATGAACGGTTTGAGTGGGGCGAGCGGATATACTACAGCGGGGAAGACGTGCAAAATGACCGGGTAAAGGAAAAATTGAGGGGTGCCTATGCCCTCTCCATCATTGGAAAAGTTCCAAAAAAACAGCCCTTGCAGGTTCCATACTCGTTTGCTGTGCAGTTGGTGCAATTTTTTGATCCCGTGGAACAGTTTGACAAAATCTCTGAAATTCTCAAACAAACAGGGCATCTTAAGCCGGTAAAAATTTCGAGTGCTGAGAAAAAGCAGCTGCTTGCACAGTTTGAAAGGGCAAAACACTGGCTTGAAAACTTTGCCCCTCCGGAGTTCAGGCTTTCGTTTCTTGAAGAACTGGGGGAAAAAGAGGCTGCGGCAATTGATGAGTCTGCCAAAAAGCTTTTGCCCCTGGTCGCCAAAAAGATTTCTTCACTGGATTCTGCCGGGGACATGCAGCAGGCAATATTTGAGCTTGCCAAAGCAAGCAATGTCAAGCCAAAGCATTTGTTCAAGGCAATCTACCTTGTTTTGACCGGAAAGGAATCCGGCCCAAAAGCAGGCCTTCTAATTCTTGCTTTCGGGAAAGAGCGCTGCCTAGAGCGCTTTAAAGAGGCAGCAAAATAGTTTCGGCTTTTTAACTGCACTGAAAAAGATGTGGCAAAAGCCCCTAGACTTCGCCGTATTCTTCTTCGATTCTTCTCACTGTTATGCCGTCTTTTCCAATGTCCAGGGGGTGCAGGTCCTCACTGTGGTTTGTGGCACGCATTTTCCTTATGTGCATTGTCCTGTTGCTCTGGGTTCCGACTCCCATGTAATGCAGGACTATTACACCGTCAACAACGTATTCTTCAACGCCGTACTTGCCAAACTTGTTTACGCCCTCTTGGATTTCTGAAACCAGGACAGATGTTACGCCGCTTCTCATAAGCATGTAGCTGAGCTTGAGAATGGCCTTCCTTACCTCTCCCGTATTCTCAAAGTTGAACCCTAAAGCAGGAATGCTGTCTATCACAACGCGCTTTGCCTCAATTCTTTTGATTACGCGCATTATTTCAAGCAGGAGCTTGTCCACGTCGTATCCTGTTACAGGTAAAGAGAATTCTTCCTCACTTGGCATTCCAAGCTTTGCAATGCTGCCGTCCACGATGTTTATCATGTTTTTGTCTTCAAGGCCTTTCAGGTCCCATCCAAAGCGCATAACGTCTTCCCTTATCAGGCTTGGCCTCTCATCAAGGGTTACGTAGACGCCTGGCTCGTTGAATTCCAATGCCCCCTTGTAAATGTACTGCATGCTCATAATAGTTTTTCCGGTTCCACATGCCCCGCTAATCAAAACGCTTCTTCCTGCAGGAAAGCCCCCCTCGGTCAATTCGTCCAAGCCGGCTATCCCTGTTTTCAGTCTCTCCATACATCTTCCCCCTCTTTCACTTAAATTATAAATGGCATCATTGTTAATATATCTTTTGCTTTCGTCGGACTTGTAGATAAATTATCCTATCCAGGTTTTTGTAGATAAATTAAAAGGATAAGGTTTTGCACAACAATTAAAGCTTTTTGCACATTAATTCTCTTATGACTGATTTGGCAGATTTCTTAAAAAAAGAACAAGATGACTGGTCAGAAAGAGATGTTGATGAATTGATTAATAATGTCCTGCATAATAAGAAGGAGTGGAAGCAAGTTGAATTTAAAACAGGCCTATCTGACGTTGGTGAAACTATTTCGTCCTTTAGCTTATCAGGGGATGGCCTAATCTTAATAGGATTAACAGACGGCGCAAAGAAGGTTGGTGTTGGAAGAACTACAAGACAAAGTGTCATGAATTATGCGTCTAGTTGTATGGAGCCGTTCCCTACGAATTTAGAGGTTTTTGAAGTCCCTATAGAACAAAATAAAAACAAGCTGCTGGTGGTTAGAGTTCTAAAGGGCGCCGTTCCAAGTGCTTCTAAAGGAGTATATTATCGAAGAACTGGTGAGGGGGATAGCCGATTAAGTATACCTGAGGCCCAAAAACTTATAGCCGAATTTCAAGAATTTGATTATAGCAAAAAACAGTTTAGGACCGCTCTTTTCCAGAACGTATTTGATGAAAATAGATACAAAGAGTTTGTACAATTATACCAAAAAAGGAAGGGAGTGGAAGTTAAATTAGAACCTGAAATTTTTCTAGAACGAATTTGCACTGTTATTGATGAACATGAAGGCAAGAAATTCTTTAATGCCGCAGGTGTTTTACTCTTCTCAAACAAACCACAATATTTTGTTCCACAATCAAAAATAAGATGCATCAAATATAATGGTAGAGATATAACTTCCGATATTATAGATGAAAAAGAGGTGGAGGGTAATTTAATTGAAATGATTGAATCTGCTTTTAATTTTGTTAAGACCAACATTCGGAAGAGCGGGAAAGTGGTAGGTACCCGAACTGAGTACGAATATGAATATCCTGATATTACCTTTCGTGAATCGATAATAAATGCGGTGTCTCATAGAAATTATCTTCAGCAAAGTCTTGAGGCCCAAGTTTTTATCTTTGATAATCGCATTGAAATTATATCTCCTGGCGTATTTCCTAAAAAATCACTTCAAAATAATATCCCACTCAATCCTGCTCCTCGAAATCCATTAATTGCTGATTTATTACAGAGTTGTGAATATGGAGATAAAATAGGTAGTGGAGTTAAAAAAATACTAAGCGCCATGAAAAGTATGAACAGAAAGCCCCCAACTTTTAATGATGAGGATAGGAGGGCTAAAGTTATTTTATGGGGTGAAAACGCTTTAGTTGATGATTTACTTAGTAAATATGACTTAAGCAAAAACCAAGTAAAAGCTATGGAAATAGTTTTATCACAAGGCTTTATACAAACGGGTCAATTTGCTGAATTAGTAAAAAGTTCTCGTCCAACCGCTCGAGATGAGCTAGATCAACTAGTAAGACTTAAAATATTGATTAAAAAAGGAGCGGGGAGATCAAGTAAGTATGTATTAATAAAAAAATTAGAATCGTCTATTTAGTGTTGCCGATTATTTCCAATTAACAACATTAGATAGATCAATAGATTAACAATTTTAAACTATATTTAAATAAGCTTTAAATGGCGTTTAAACCACTTTTAACTAATATTTAAATGCTATTTAACAAACCTATCGTCCCTATATCATTTATAACTAGTATTTTAATTTTATTTTAGATAGCTTTTACATAGATTATGGTTTCTGCGTCTAGAAATTTGGTATAGGATTCTATGATGCGTTGCTGATTATTTCCAATTAATACTATTAGATTAAACATAGAAATAGCAACATTTAAATATTGTTAGGTCAATATATAGTACTATGATTAAGATAGAAACCCAGCTTGGTAAATTCAAGGTCTTTATAGAGGCTGAAACCGTAAATGAGATATTCGAAAAGTTAGCGGAGCTTAAGGGAAAATACCAAGGGGAGGGAATCTCAAAGACTGATTTAATAAAGGCCCCAAAACAGATGGGCTATAAAGAGCCTAAAGCTAAGGGCACCCTAGAGTTATCTTCTCTAGCCCCCAATGCCGCTATTAGAGAGCCTGATACTACACTCTCTGAATTAAATAAGTTAGTTTCTATTGATAATACTGGCAAAATAACCCCCCTATTTCCTCAAGGTAATTTTAAAACCAAGGAACTAGCGTTGGTATATTTCTATGCTAATTATGTTCATGGAAAAACTACGCCGTTAAAGAATGTTTCTGAATTCTTGGGTAAAGAAGGGATTAGTCAAGGCGCCA
This sequence comes from Candidatus Falkowiibacteriota bacterium, assembly GCA_017610485.1. Classification (GTDB taxonomy): domain Archaea; phylum Iainarchaeota; class Iainarchaeia; order Iainarchaeales; genus JAFCCL01. Next base: position 15,898 of record JAFCBY010000002.1, on the reverse strand, counting down.
AAGATAATATGATGAGCGGCCTAAGAAAATCTAGAGTTATTATTCAGAAGGAAGGCGAAATCGAGCTTCTAAACTTGCCTTTTGCAAGAAAAGAAATAGCTAGAATGGCATCTAAGGTTACTCCAACGAAGTAAATGGGAGTCTATTTGTTGAGCCTGTCTTCGACTGCCTCTTTCATTGCTAGACTTATATTGCCTTTTCCTTCAACCCCTTCTTGCCTCAAACACGCCTGGAAGCTCCTTAATTTTGCTGATTATCTTCCCGATTTGTTCAAGGTTCTTTATTTTTACATCAAAATTGCATTGCATTATCTTGTCCCTGCCTGTCTTCGCGTTTGTAGAGGTTATAGCTGTGTCCTTTTCGTTTATTATCTTCAATATGGCGGGCAAGAGCCCTGGCCTGTCTCTTGCCTTAACGTTCAGGCTTACCACATAGTTCTTTTCGGCAAGGCCCCATTTTATCTTTATTTTTCTTTCTCCAGGCGTGTTTGCAAGGTTTTTGCAGTTTTCCCTGTGGACGCTTATTTTCCTTTTGGTTGTTCTAACGCCGACAATTTCGTCTCCTGGAACAGGGTTGCAGCATTTTGCTATCCTTGTGTTTTCATCACTTGTAAGGCTTTCCTTTCCAATTCCTATAAGCGGCTTTTTTTTCAGGGGCTTGATTCCAAGCAGCTGCCTTATCTTTGCAGTGGCCTTGTGGCTTTTGACAAAGCTCAGCCACTGCCTTTTCACCTGGACCTGCTTGCTTGTCACAATCTCCACAATGTCCGCATTTTCAAGGCTGTGTGACAATGGGACAATTTTCCCGTTTACTTTTGCCCTCATGCACTTGCTTCCCAAATCCGAGTGAATGGCAAATGCAAAGTCTATCGGAGTTGAGGATTCGGGCAGGACAAAAACCTTGTTTTTTGGCGTAAAGACAAATATCCTGTTTTGGCCAAAATCCATCTTCAGGCTGTGTGTAAGGCTTCCAACGCTTCTGGCCTCCCTGTGCCAGTCAACAAGTTGCTTTGCAAGCCTCAGCCTTTGGTCAAAGAATTTGTCCTCAGCATAATTCTTGTACTGCCAGTGTGACGCAATGCCGCTCTCATCCTCGTAGTGCATGTCCCAGGTCCTAATCTGGACTTCGAGCGGCTTTTCATTCCACAGAATCACTGTGTGAATGCTCTTGTAACCGTTTTTCTTCGAGTTTGCAATATAGTCGTTGAATTTGTTCGGAACGGTCTTAAACTGCGAGTGCACCACTCCCAGGAGCTCGTAGCATTCCTGAACAGTGTCGCAGATTGCCCTAACTCCAATTTTGTCAAAAATTTCTTCAAAACCTATATTCTGCCTCTGCTTTTTTTCGAAAATCGAGTAAAAGCTTTTTGACCTTCCATAAACAGCGACTTTCTTTCCGTTCTTTTCAAAAAGCCCTGAAAAGCTTGCAACCGCCTCTTCGACCTCTGCTTCCCTTTCGGCCTTGGTTTTTCCAACAAGCCTCCTGATTTTCTCAAAAACCTGCGGCTGTGTTACCTTAAGGGCGTTGTCCTCAAGCAAGGCCTGCAGTTCGTAGAGGCCTAGCTTCTGGCATATGGGAGCGTAAATGTAGAGTGCTTCATTGGACAGTTTAACCAGCAGCCATTTTTCCAAGCCGGCCGGATTTTGAAGATGCTCAATTCTTGCAGTAATCTTTATGAAAATTGTTCTCAGGTCCCTTGCGCTGGCCAGAATGACTGTGGAAAGCATTTCGCTGCTTATCTTTCCAGTGTTTTCGTTCTCAATCCGGTCTATTTTGGCAAATTCTGAAACAATATCTGCTATTTCTTCACCGAGTGCCTTTGCAACCTGTTTCCTTTCCATATTTCCATCTGTGCCAAGGTCATGTACAAGGCCTGCAACAACGGTTACATCGTCAAACCCCCGCTCTGAAAGAATTCTTGAAACATTCAGGCTGTGCTCAAAGTAGTATTTGGGAAGCTTTTTTTCCGCCAAAGCAAGGGCTTTCCTGAACAGGTCTAACTGGCCCTGCTTTTCGCCCCCAAATCGTTTTTCCAGTCCTGCCACTAAGGTCTTGCTAGACAATTAAACCAACTCCAACATCTTCCCCTCAAAAAGGTTTAAATTAACTCTTTTCCTCTCTATTTCAGGTGCGAAAACAAATGCCTTTAAAGCCCCCGATTTTGTTCATAAACTTCAAGACTTACGAGCAGGCAACCGGCAAAAAGGCCGTTGAGCTGGCAAAAAAAGCGGAGGGCGTTGCAGCAAAGGAAGGGACAACAATTGCCCTAGTTGTCCAGGCAGCCGATTTAAGGCTTGTTTCCGCATCGGTTAATTTGCCTGTTTTTGCACAGCACATCGACCCCATCCAATTTGGAAAAGGGACAGGGCATGTTCTGCCGGAGGCCGCAAAGCAGGCAGGCGCAGTTGGCACTGTCCTAAACCATGCGGAGAACAAGAGAAGCAACGAATTTATCCAGGAGGCCATTGCCAGGGCCAAAAGCCTAAACTTAACGGTAATGGTTTGCGCTGAGAGCATTGCCCGTGCCAAAGAGATCGCCGGCTTTGAGCAAAAGCCGGACTTTGTTGCAATAGAGCCGCCTGAGCTCATTGGGGGGAACATCAGTGTCAGCACCGCCAATCCAGAGCTCATTTCTGATGGGGCAAGCGCGGTCAAGGAAATAGCCCCAAAAGTGGCTGTTATAACAGGCGCAGGAATAAAAAACAGGGCTGACGTGGCAAAGGCCCTGGAGCTTGGCACAGTGGGGATTTTTGTTGCATCTGGCATTGTAAAGGCAGCCAACCAGAAAGCGGCAATAGGGGAACTGGTGCAGGGCTTTAAGGCATGAATTCAAAACCATGGAATAAAAGATTGTTATTGGGGGGATGTTGAGCGATGAATTTTGGAACAAGAAAAATTGAGGCAAGCGACCTGCCGGACCTTGACTCATTCGAAGAGCAAAAATTGAGGGCAGCATTGGAGAAATCCTTTGACAGGCTCAAGGCAGTTGTCCACAACGAAATGGCTTTGCACGTGCACTTCAAGCAGCATGAGGTCGAGGGGCAGAAAACAAAACACTCGATTCACCTAAAGTTGTCCTTTCCGGGAAAAACAATTGTTTCCTCTGAATCAGGCTGGATTCTGCCAGGCGTTGCCCAAAAGGCGTTAGAGGCCCTTGAAAGGGAAACCTTAAAGGCGTTGAAAAAGAACTAACGCTTTTTTTTGGCCGGCTTTTTCTTCACAGGCTTTTTTTTCTTCACAGGCTTTTTTTTGGCCGGCTTCTTCCCTGCCTTTTTCTTAACCGGCTTCTTCCTGGCCTTGCCCTTCACGGTTTTTTTCTTGGCTTTGCCTGCCTTCTTCACCGGCTTCTTTGGCTTTGACATATAGGGAGCGAACAGCTCTGCGTCCGGATCATTGTCGTTGCGCAGCTCTTCCCGCATTTCCGCAATTATCTCGGAAACGGTCTTTCTTTGGTCTGCCATAAAAAGAACGTACTTTTTCTAATATTTAAGGCTTTCGGGGGGGTTTCGTTTATTGTGGGATTTCACTCATATCCTTGGGTTCAACAAGCTCAAATCCCCTGCCTTTTTTTCTTAAAACAAATTCTACATTCTTGCCTTTTCCAAATTTTGGGATTTCTCCCAGAAGGTAACCATTCTCCCTAAGGCTATGCCAGATGTTTACAATGGCCCTCCTTCTATCGCTTTGGGTCATTAAAAAGGAAACGTTTGCAAAACGAATGGCATCACATTCAAAAGGAAGAGGTTTTTCCGCAATTGAATGAATTAATGGTTTTATCCCCCCATTTTCTAGATCTTTCTTTGTTTTTGCTTCAAGCGACTGTATGTCCACTGCATAAACACAGCTCTTTTTTCCAAGGGCATTTTTTGCATCAATTGTTCTTGGCGCTCCAGCAGAAAACGCGCAGCCAATGTCTGCAAACACTTTTATGCTTCTGCTTTTTTGTGTTAGAAACATGTTGTGGGCAGGAAACTTTCTGATTGAATAATTGCTCACCAGGGGGTATTTTCTTGGTTTTTTGGTTTTATTACTAACAAACAGGTCTTTTAAGAGCCTTCTCCAAGATAACACTTTCGCTCTAGAAGTTTTTCCCATGTTTTTTCCCTTTTTCCTCAAAGAAAATGCGAACACGCCCTGAAATGGACTTGTTCAGCAAAAAAAGGTTTTTCGCCGCAACTGCTTACTTTCGCTACCCTCAAAGCATTTCTTGTTATTACCACCGTTGCTCCCTTCCGGGCCTGGCGGGGTTCATAATAGCAACAAACCTAAGAGGACAAAAGCTCATCACAGGATGCAACGGCCTTTTCCAGCCAAGCAAACCGCTTCCAGGGCTTCGGTCCCAGCATAAAGCGGGTTTCCAGTAACAGGGCACCGCTGACGCCCCGACCTAGTCCGCATATACACTTGCCTTGCAGCATTTTTTAAAAACTTTGCATTATGCTTATTTGAGGTGATTTGTTGACTGAAACACCTGTTGGGAAGGTAACACATTTCTTTGACAAAATAAGTGTGGCAGTAGTGGAGTTGAACGCGCCCTTGAAGGTCGGGGACAAAATCAAGTTCAAGCGCGGCCAAGAGGAATTTGAGCAGGCAGTGGACAGCATGCAAATAGAGCACGACCAAATCAAGGCAGCAAAGAAGGGCCAGGCAATCGGCATGAAAACAAGCCAGCCGGTCCACGAGGGAACAGAAGTATTCAAAGTAACCGGCTAAGAGTTGAGTTTTTAATGAGCGGGCACTCTTCGGTTTTGAGAGCTGCACCAAGGTTTAAATTCTGCAAAGGGGTATTTTTGTTGGGGATTTTATATGAAAAGGAAGCCATTTAAAAGTCCTGAGAGAAGGAGCGGATAAGATAGGAGAAGCGGTCTGGATAGAAGAAAAGAACAGCAAGAGCCTGTTGGGGGCAAGTATACGCGTGTGCTTGGGCAATGGTTAGGTTCCAAGTATGATTGGCTGCCCTCTAGATTTTTTGCCACCAACCAGCGTAGTGGCAAGGAAAGGCGCAGAGGCAAAGATCGAAGAAAGGGTTAGCCAAGTCTTTGCCAAAATTAGGCTTGCCTGTCTTTTCTTTAGTGAAAAAATTGATAGCTTGTCCTTCACTTCACAAACCTTAGCTTTTTCCTGACAACGCAAAAGGCGTTCTCTTGCAGAACCACTTGAATTGCCTTGTGCCTACCGCTTTTTGGAACCACTTTTGGCTTGCTTATTTTTCTGGCCTCTGCGACAAGCAGGTCTCCTTTAACCGCATCTCCCTCTTCGAAATAGATGGTCACTTAATCACTTCCAGGCGCTTCTCCTTTCTTAAATTTTGCGTGATTCTAACTGCCAATTCAAGGTCTATTCCAAGGTCATTTGCTGCCTCGTCAACAAAGGCCTCCTTGAACTTTTTAAAGTAGCCCAAAACCTCTTTCTTAGCGGTTTTATAATCAACGTCCTTAACCTTTATTACCTCTACTTCCTCCAATTTGTCTCTAATTGCGTCCCTGACAAAATCTGAAACGCCGAGGTATGCGCCAGCCTCCACCAAACTCACTATCTTCTCGTACTCCAAGGAGCCTAGCTTTGTGCCAACGGTCTTCGCTGCCAAGATTTGCTTCTGCATTTTTGCACCCCTGAACAGGTTATATATGGTTAACCATATAAAACCTACACGTCTTCCAAGCCGTTTTCAGTTACCCTGAAGATTGCTTCCCCGTCCGGCAGGCTAGGCGAATCCACTAGCTTTGCAACGCGCGTGTCTGCCTTGCTTTTGCGAAGGTACAGTCGAGTTTTAGAAGCGTGGGCCAAGATCTCGCCCCCGACTGGCGCCGTAGGGTCTCCAAAGAGAATGTCCGGCCTCTGCATGACCTGGTTTGTCACCAAAACAGCAATGTTGTTCATCTCGGCAAGCTTCATCAAAGTCCTTAAATGCTTGTTGAGCTTTTGCTGCCTGTTTGCAAGTGTGCCTCTCCCCACATACTCTGACCTGAACTGGGCCATCAGGCTGTCAACGATTATGAGCTTGATCTTCTTCTGCTTGATCATCTCATCTGCCTTGTCCGCCAAAAGCATTTGGTGGTCTGTATTGTGGCAGAGCACGCCACCAAAACCTGCAGTAAAATTATGGTAAGCTGCTCCCTCTGATGAAACTCCAAAATCATAGACTTTAGTATTCTTTGGAACTCTTACTTTTTCTATTTTTCTTATTCTGGCAAAAGCCAAATCCTTCCAAGTGCATGCGTTTAAGTTCTGTGTTATCTTATCAAGTTCTAGAACATTGTTGTTGCTCAATCCAGCCGCTTCTATTATATAAGCTTGACTGTGGCGCTTCTTCCTCTTAGACATTTTGGTTATACCTATCACTATTCCAAATCGAAGGAATAGTAATGCCATATCATGAACTAGCATTTTGCTTGTTGTAGTGAATATTATTCTTCTTTCGGGCCTGGTTTTTGCATGGTATCCATCGCCATCCCAATAGCCTTTTATGAAGTGCTTGATTTTTCTTGGGGGTAGATTAAATATCCACTCTGGGACTCTTTTCTCATTAGCAATTTTTCCCAACGGCATTTCCAAACAGAATTTAAATATAAGGCAAAGCAGTCTACTTGGGATTAAGAGCGTTGTGCCCCCGGTTCTTTTGTCTTTATGCAAGAAACTCTTTACCTTGAACTTTTTTTCGATTATTTCCTTCGCTTTCTTGCAGAATTTTTCTTCACTATGTAGTCTAAATCGCACTAATCTGCCTTTATATTGACTGCTTCCCTCCGCAATCCAAAGCCCTAAAAGCCATAAGAGTTCTTCATCCACAGTGAATGTTGACGGAATCTTTGTTGCCTTTCTTTTCCCGGTATGTTTTAATTCAATAAAATCTTTTTCTAAGTTTTCAAGACCCTGCAGTTCAGCTAATACTTCTTTTGGGAATTTTTCAGCAATGCTTTTTCTTAAGTCCATTTTTTTAATGTCTTTTGGTTCCAGGTTAAGTTTTCTTGGAATTGCTATATGGTCGCCTTCTTTTAGTAGGCAAGCATATGTTGACTCCGGTCTCATGTTATTCATTTCCCGCCTCTTTGTATTTTTTCCTCTTTTCCCAATGCGTTTTCCCTGAAAAAGGCTGTGGGCAGACGTAACACTAACTTCTCTTCCAAAACTTGTCGAAATCTTGTAGAGGGTATTTTCGTTCCCAATCTCATGTGAAATCAATTCAGTTACCTTGCTTGGTTTAATTTCACCATTTTTTGGATTAAAAGCAAAAGCAGTTATTTCATGTTGGTTTCTCTCCTCAACAACCTCCTGCATGGTCAAATTGTGGAATTCTCCATCATTAAGAACACAAGTGGGCTCATTACCAAGTACGCTATTGTAGGCGCGGGCCACAAACACATTCTTCAAAACCTTTTCAGTGTCCATTCCCAAATGGTTTGCAACCTGTATAACCCTCTCCGGCCTGAAGCTGTTCTCGGAATCGATGTAGAGGCAGTTTCCTCCAAGGCCTCCTTTTTCTATCGGCAACTGGACTGTTACGGCTGTTTGAAAGCACCACTGGCTTTTTCCGCTTGCAAACTTGCCATAAATCTCGGTAATGCTCTGGGTTTCTATACCCCCACCTAAAAGCGCGTCAACCTCCTTGCTCCCTGTTGTAATCCTTCCAACAAGCTTTCTCTTCTCAGCGAGCTTGTCTGCTGATTCAAAGCCCATTTCAAGTGCGTCGCGCGCAGCCTTAATCGCTTTCTCGGCAGTAACCTGCCCCAGGCTCGCGGCCTCAATCAGTTCCATTGGGGATGCAACTGCCATTGCCTCAAGGGTCTTGTATCCTGCGCCAATTAGTTTCTCGGCTGCCTGCGGCCCAATGCCTGGCAGGTCATTAATTGTCTTAATCTCTTTTCCTGGTTCCTTTCCCATTTTGAAAACCTCCTGCAGTCATTGGTTTTGGCGCCCTGCTTTGGGTTACAGGAAATGCCCTGCCAACCTGCATTCTCAGTATAATTGCAATCTTTTCCTTTTAAAGGCTTTCCAGAGTGGGTTTCCGGTGAAACTTTTCTTTCGAAAAGAAAAGTTTGCAAAAGAAACATTTTCGCTTCGCGAAAACATGCAAAGCAATTCACTTTATCTCCAGGTTGTTTGCAACAAGCTCAAGGCCGCCTGAGTAGGAATTGTCCTTTACCCTGCCCAATATCTCAATCTCCTTTCCATTCAGCGCCTGCAGCTCCTCAACCAAGGCTTCCCTTCCCCTTTCGTCAGCCTGCTTTTTCAAGTCCTCTGCCTCCAGCCCGATTATCTTCTCAGCCTCCTTTCCATAGGCAACCGCGTTTATTTGCGCAGAGCCATCATCAACCCTCACAGAAACAACCGCCCTGATGCCTGGCTCCTTTACCTCACCGCACTTGTCGCAGACCATTCCTTCGTCCAGTACCTGAAGCTTTCCTGAGCAGGTTGGGCAAACCCTGTAAAACAACGCGCCCTGGTTAACCAAAACAATTTTTCCGGACACAAGCACATTGGAGTCCCCTGCCTTCAGCTCAAGAATCTTCTTCCCCTCTGCCTGCCCTTTCATCAACTCCCCTGCTTCCGGGATCTTCCCATCGAAGCCCGGATTTTTCTGTACTCTTGCCTGCCAGCCCAAGTGCAGTTCAACGCCGTTCAAACCTTGTTTTGTGTAGCCGGCCTCAATTCCAACCAAGTCGTTTTCCTCAACGCCCTCAACTTCCTTAACCAAATCGTTCCAGGCGGTTGCCCTCACAACGCCTGTCCCGTCCCCGACCAAAAAGTTCATGACTCTGCCTTTCCTTTCAGCCTTGGCAAATTCGGTTACCGGAAACTTCCTCAGAACGCGAACAACTGCGTTCACATCATTCATTCCCTCTTCAAGGCCTGAAACTCTTGTCAAGTCAGTCTTTGCCTCTGGCAGCTCCTCAAAGGAAATTCCGGAAGGGTTTGCCTCAAAGCTTCCCTTGAAGGAAAGGCTCAACTGCGGCTTCTCGTTGAATTCCTTCACATAGCAGTTCCGCAGCATGAGAACAGTGCCCCTTTGCACTCCCTGCTCTGACAGTTTCTTCACGTCATCATGCCAGACAGTGAGCCTCACCTCCCCGGTGGAATCAGCCACGACAAGGTTGCACAATTTTCCCCTCTTGCCGTTCTTCTCAAATTCTTTGGGTGAAAAAACCTGCATTGCCCTCACAAGCAAGTCAACGTTCTGCATCCCGTCCTTCAACTGCGAAACAGAAACCCTTTTCATGCTGTTCAAGCCCAGGTCAATTCCCAGATCCTTTGCAACCATAAAGCTTGCGCCGGAATCAGTCAACAAGCCGGAGAACTTTTCCTTCTTCTTGTTGATAAGCTTTCTTACCTCTGAAGGATTCCTCCTGCTCTTCTCGGCAAGCTGCTCGATAATCTGTTCCGCTTCCAAAAGAAACCCCAAATAATTCTCCAAAGAAAAGGTTTTAAGCAGGAACACAACACGGTTATGTAGAAGTTAAGTGCTGTGTGGCCGGCTCAGCAGGTGTTAACCTCATCATTGCCTACAGAGATGTATAGAGATTATATACTTTAATGTTATTGATTGAAGAAGTTCTTGCTATTGCTACATATTCCGTGGTTGTGGTGATTACTTGGGTTTAGGTGGGAACAACTTTCCATCTTACAAGCAAGTTGGAAAATAGGACTGGAACAAGGAACTTGAAGATTATGCTGGAGGCTATTATGACAGAGTATAAGTCTATGCCTATTAAGTTGTTTTCCAACAGGATTTTCACGATGATGATGCTTGTGCTGAACCTTACTGATAAGCCGATGCCGAGCAGGATAGATTGTTTTGAGCCGAGCTCTGTTCTTGCGGCAATATAGCTGCCAAGAAGCTTGGCGCCTTTGGATACAACAACAACCAAGAGTACGAGGAGGGGGAAGGCGAAAAGATAATTAATGTCCATTGATAGGCCAACCCACAGAAAGAATATTGGGGCGAAGAAACCGTAGCACATTGTTTTGACTTCTGATTCTATTTTTTTCAGTCTTTTTTCCGGGATAAATGTTTTCAGGGCGATTCCCGCGAGCAAAGCAGCAACTGGGCTGGCGTATGCGTATTCCCCTATCCCCAAAAACAGGAAGAAAATGAAGAGGACAAAAAGAAACAAGACGTCAATGTCCAGGAAGCTGAACCTTTTGCCTGTTTTTCCAAGCTTAGTTAATCCAAATGCTAGGCCGAATAAAAGAAAGAGTGCAACTATCGTCAAGCCAATGCTGGCGTGGGTGTGGGCACCCGAACCTATCAAGAATATTACACCTATTAAAAGGAGGATTTCTATTATGTCATCCAAGAGGCCTATGCCGATAATGCTTTGCCCTAATCTTGTGTTCACTATTTTGAACTCGTGCAAAATGGGAATTAAGACTGCTTCACCCACTGTTGCAAAGGACAATGCCACAACAAATGAAATTAATAACTCGTATCCAAAAACAAAGTGGACAACAATTGTTCCGAAAAAGGCTTCCAGCAGAATGATGAAGAACATGCTTTTCAAAAGAAACTTGCTTGCTTTCTTCATCTTAGTTAAGTCTATTTCAAAACCTATCACGAAAAGTAAAAAGTACATTCCAAGCTGTGCCAAGAGATTAAATGCCTGAGAAGAAGTAACAGCATAAAATGGGTTAAAAAAAGAAAGTGAAGCACCTATTAACAAAGCCGCGAAAATCCATGGAACCCGTATTTTTTCTATTAGCCTTCCAATTAGGAAAGTAAGAAAGAATGTTATGGCGAGAAACAAAAAAAGCGATTCCATGTTTTACTCCTCTCTTAAAATTTCCTTTGAATGAATGTATATAAAAATCAGGATTGATGAAAGCATTCCAATCGCGACAACCCGCTCTTCTGTAACAATTAAGGGCGTAAGGCTGAACAAGGAAAGGTCTTGGAAAATAGCCAAAATAAATGCTGTTGCGATAAAGAAAAATGAGAGCAGACCAAAAAATTTTGAGGCAAGGCGCATTTCACGCCATTCAGCAAGCATCTCAGATTTGCCGGCAACTCGTTTCTTCAAAACGAGCAGCCCGAATGCCAGAAACAGAATTCCTATTGCGGGGAAAAAAATTTCTTCTTCAAATGTGAAACCAAAAACCTCGGTGGCTTCTACGTCCAAAAAAAGAATCAGAGCACTAAGCAGAATAAACAAGGAAACAAAAACCTTTGTTGAATGCTTATGCCAAAAACCTGAAACCATGCATCTAATAGGGCAAAGTATTACTTAATTATTTCGTTAAGCTGTTGCAGCCTTTATAAAAGAGCTTTTTAGGCAGTTGTTTCATCATTGCCTACAGAGATGTATAGAGATTATATACTTTAATCTAGGGGTTAAACTTTGTTAATCAAAAGTTTGTAGTGTAGCATGGCAGTTTTGTTTTCTGTCTGGATCCATTATTTTGTTGCAGTAGTTGTTGTCTCTTGAGTTTATTGCCAAGCAGTTGTATTTTTTATCTGACTCGGTTATTTTCTCACAGATTGCCGGGTTTTGCTTTGCATTGGCTGCATCAAAATAGCACAAGTCTTTTATCTTTGAATTAGTCAGCTCTTCACAGATTGCTTCCCTATTGATCCCAAAGAAATTTAATGAGAATAAAACATCCCAGATGCAGTGGTCTCTCTTTTCTTCATCAGCTATCATCTCACAGATTGATTTGTCTTTCTCTGAAAGAGCAATATCGTTGTAGCATCTGTTCTTCCACTCATTGTTTAATTTTCCACACGCATCCACATTCTTTTCAACAACAGCAAAACAAACTTCTTTAAGTTCTGTGTAACCAATTTTTTCACACAACTCTCCATTTCCCTCTTTTTTAGCGGCAGTAAAATAGCAGGAGTTTTGCATGTTTTGGTCAGATATCTTTGTGCAGGTTATGCCGCCGGCTCCATATCTGACAGCATCGTAATAACAGTAATCTTTGTTGTATTGGTCTTGTATTTCCTCACATTGGGCAGCCTTTTCAAGTCCAGTTCCTGTTAAACAACCAGAAGTCAGCAATAAAACACTCATAGTAAGCAACACTAGCAAATATGACTTTCTCATTTACCCACCCCAAAGTTCTGAAATTCTTTTTTCCCACAAAAAAATTAGCACACACGACAAAATATACCACCAGACAACTGTAAGTAAAAGAGCTATCCCGAAAACAAGCGAGGAAGAAAAATCAATGTCGACAAAAGTGAGAGGCAAGAAAATAAAAAGATAAAAATAGTTCGCAAGCAAATAAAGTGCATCAGATATTGCATTTGAACCCAGTCCAAGGATTTCGTCGAATACAAAGCCAAAAAGGAGCGTCAAAAACGCGGCAAAAGGAAACAAAATAATTGCAACTACTTTTTTCCAAGTTATTTTCAGAAAATTCCTGATTAAAAGTTTTAGATTCATCGTTTATTGCTTTTGAATAGTTTACCTCATCATTGCCTGTAGAGCTGTATAGAGATTATATACTTTAAATTGATGGTTTTTGAAAAATTTAAGGCCTTTTTTGCCTCGTCCTAGTTTGACCGGCCTAAAGCGTTGTTTCCTTGCCATTTCAATAAAAAGATGGTTTCAATGACTTATTAATTTTATCTTTTATGCCTTTTCTCCCAAGAATCAGCCAATCGGTTTATCACAATGTCATATATATCCTTCATTCCTGCGCTGAGGGAAACAAGCCTGGCTTCGGTCTTTTTTTATGCTGTTAGCAGCCACTTCCAAAGTGGCGTGAATTTTATTCCGTTTTCTTTTTTTTCCAAGTCTTTTGTTATTAGCGTGAGTTTTTTTGTTTTTTTGAATTCTTTCTTGAATTCTTGCAAGCCTTTTGTTTCTCGTTCGTTTATTTCGTTTGTGTAGGAAACGTTTATTGCTTCAAGTGAGTTGTCTGCGTTCTTTATTACAAAGTCCACTTCGTTTTTGTTTTTCCAGTAAAATATTTCTTTTTCTCTCCTTTTTAGTTCAAGAAATGCAGTGTTTTCCGCAAGCCTTCCTTCGTCCTTTGAAAACTTGAATGCAACTGCGTTTCTTAGGCCGTTGTCAACGCAAAAGGCCTTTTTTGGATTCAGCTGCTGTTTCTTGACAGAGTAGCTGAAAACAGGCAGCAGATAAATCAGGTTAATGTCTTCCAAATATGAAACGTACTCTAATATGGTGTCTTTTCCAACAGCCATCTCTTTTGAGACTGCCCTATAATAGGCGTTTATGCTGAACTGGTTTGAGAGGTTGGTTATAATGAATTTGGTTAGGTTTTTCAACAGTGTAGTGTTTCTTATGGAGAATCGCTCAACAAGGTCGCGGTATATGAACATTTCAAAATAGTTGCTCAGTATTTTTTGCTTCAAAGCAGTTTGTTCTTCCAGTGCCACTTCGGGAAAACCTCCGAATTCAAGGTATTCCCCAAAGGCTTTCTTTATTTTGAATCTGGCTGAAGAGTATTCAAAGTCTTTCTCCAATTTAATTTTTTGAAACCTTAAAAACTCTTTAAAGCTAAGTGGCAGTAACTGAAATGTTAGTGTCCTGCCTCTTAAGGCTGTTGCTATCTCTTTACTTAGCAGCTTTGAACTTGAACCAGTGACAAAGACTTTTGCTTTTTCCTTTTCATCCAATCTTCTGACAAAAATTTCCCAATCTTTTATGTTTTGTATCTCGTCAAAAAAGAAATAAATCTGCTTGCCTTTATTTGAAGGATATAACTCGTAATAGGCTTCAAGAAGGTCACTTAAATCAGTGGTTGACAGTGGAAGCAACCGGTCGTCTTCAAAATTAATATAAACCACTCTATTTTTTGGTGTTTTCCCGACTCCAACTAATTGTTTCATTAGTTGGTAGAAATAAAATGTTTTTCCAGCCCGCCTAGAACCTACCAAGCTCACAGTCTTTTTTGTTTCAGGCAACTCCAAGCCGCGTTCTAATGCGTCTATAAATGGCGTTTCGTGGAATTCCTTAACAAGAAACTTAAAAACATCCTTTTTCATGGTAGTATATATAAGACCATTTATTTATAAATATGTCCTTTTATGTGCTACCAATTAGACTTGCTTGAAAATGTAACAATTAGTGGCAGTAGTAACACACCATGTGCTGCTTTGGCAAGGCGTTTACCTCGCCATTGCCTGGAAAATGCAAGCGGCAGACAATTTCCTTTTTCTTCCTTTCCTTCCTTCCTTACTTAAATGTTCAAGCAAATTTTCCCAAATGTCTTTGCCTTTATCTCAAAGGACGAGGGCAGCAACTGCTTTGTCCTTAAGGGAACGAAGAAAATTGCCTTGATTGACTCAAGCAGTTTCTTCAACAAGACGCAATTGCTTGCCGGCCTTGCAAAGCTTGCCATCTCAAAAAAGGACCAGCTTTTAATCCTCCACACCCACGGCCACGCAGACCACATTGGCTGCGACGAATTCTTTCCAAATGCAAAGGTTGCAATGCACAAGGCTGACGCACAAATGATTAACGAAAAAAACGAGGAATTTGCCTGCACAAACTTCTTTCCTGGAACAGCCCTGCCAACGGTTTCAACAATGCTCAAAGCCGGGCAAAAAATTAACCTGGGCGGAATTTCCCTGGAGGTTATTCAAACCCCTGGACACACCCAGGGCTCAGTATGCTTCCTTTTGGAGAAGGAAAAAGCCCTTTTTTCCGGAGACTGCATTTTTGCGGACGGGTTTGGCAGGACGGATTTGCCTGGAGGGAACAGCAAAAAAATGGTTGAAAGCCTTAAAAAACTGCAAAAATTGCCCCTAAAAGCCCTTTTGCCGGGCCACGGGCCTATTTTGCTTGGGGGCGAACAGATAGCCGAGCACATAAAGATAAGCATTGAACTGGCCTCGACGAACGCCTTTTTATAGCTTAGCACCTCAATGTTGGATACTGGGGTTGTTTTGAAAATGAGGGAAGGAAAAATCTACAAAAAGATTCTTAAAGGGATTGAGGAAAAGGGCGGCCTAACATTTATGCAGCTCGACCCCCCAAACTACGAGCCTGGTACGTGCGGGGAAATAGCAAGAATTGCGGAAGAAAACGGCCTTGACGCCTTTGCAGTTGGCGGAAGCGTTGGAGCGCAAGGAAAGGCCCTGAACGAATCCCTTAAAGAGATTAGGAAAAATTCCTCCCTTCCCAGAATAATTTTCCCGGGAAACATTAATACCTTGTCAAAGCATGCTGACGCCCTCTACTTCATGTCAATGCTTAACAGCAACGACCCCTATTGGATAACCGGGGCGCAAATTGGATCTGCTCTCCCGGTAAAGCAGCTTGGTTTGGAGGTTATCCCAACAAGCTACATCATTGTCGAGCCAGGCGAAGCCGTTGGCTGGATGGGCCGCGCCCAGCTAATCCCAAGAAATAAGGGATACCTTGCCGCGGTAACAGCGCTCGCAGGCCAGTATATGGGAAGCAAGCTAATCATTCTTGAATCAGGCGGAGGCGCCCCCTCACCGGCTCCAAAGGAAATGGTTGCGGCAACAAGCAAGCAGCTCGAAGTCCCTTTAATTGTGGCCGGCGGGGTCCGCACACCCAAGTATGCCTACGAAACAATCAAGGCCGGTGCAGACATAATCCAGGTTGGAACAGCATTAGAGGCCAGCAAGGGCAACCTCCCGGAAATGGGCAAAAAGTTCAAGGCAATAACAGACGCTGTCAAAAAGGCTGCCAGGGAAAAAAAGTAAATCATTTTTTTCTTTTCAGGTCGGCAACAGTCTTCCTCACCGCTTCCTTCATTCCAACCTTTGCCTTCCAGCCAAGAGCCTCAATCTTTCGCGTATTGTAATTCCTTTCCCTTGCAAGCCTGTCGATGTACTCCCCTGACACAATGCTTTTTTCCCCTTTGAGTTTCAAGAGCAAGGCCATTATTTTGGCAAGCCACTTTGGCACTGTCCTAATATTTGCGTTTATCCCGAGTTCTCCCTGAATTGCTGCGTACAAATCCC